>JBGPRA010000010.1:0-25614 GCA_041489375.1 Bathyarchaeia archaeon
AACTGCTCAGGCTCATACATTACGTTATCCAAGATATCAGTGGCGGTTTCTAGGTCGATTTGCCCATGTAGGTTGGCGGATGATACTATGTTCTGGATCACTATCTTCGGCTTCCCGAGGATGATTATACCATTCGTCTTCAGCTCCCTGACCACCTTCATCACAGCGCTCCTCGCCTGCTTCTCCGACTTCGCCCCTGTGCAGACCATCTTACCGCTGCCGAAGATGAGGGTCGCCGTCTTCGGCCGCTTAAGCCTGAAGACGAGTCCGGGGAATTGCTTCGGCCTGTACTCCACGTTCCTAAAGACCTTCATGATGTCGAGGAGGTTTATCTTCTGGTCGAGTGTCGCAGAGGCGACGACGTTTTGTATCTTTACATCGTAGGGGCTTGTTTTACTCATTACTCAGTCTTCAGCCTTGTATGATCGTGGTTGAGATTATCTGTCTTATGCCTTTTATACACTGTCAAGGCCTCTGGTCGTCATCTCTACCTGTGAGTATGCGTAGTTGAGTGTATGTGAGGCAGTGGAGTCGCGCGCACATATCTTTAAAAGGCGGGATATGGGATTCATCCAGGTATATTGGAAGCCTTCTAGGTGACCGTTATACAGCAAAGGAGTGAATAAAATGGATTATAGAGAAAGGCGCAGCTTCGACCGTGGACCACGAGAAATGCACAAAGTAACGTGCTCTGACTGTGGCAAGGAGACGGAAGTCCCCTTCAAGCCAACAGAGGGTCGTCCAGTCTACTGTCAAGAGTGCTTCGCCAAGCACAGGCCACCGAGAAGGTTCTAAGCCGTAAAGTGAGCCACGAGAGCGGGGAAAGTCCCGCACGAACGTTTTTATTTATTTATTTTTTTTGATCATTGCTATGAGGTTGAAAATTAACATTTTTAACGGTATTTCTTCGCGCGCGCAAAATGGAGTATCTATAAATGGGAAGCCCATGTATGATGTGAATAATAATGCTCAAGGACCTCCTAACAACAATTGGCGTATACAAGGTCTATGGGCGATGGCTGAAAAGCCAACTTAATGAAGCGGATATGCCACACCACATCGGCATTATTCTAGACGGCAATCGAAGATGGGCCCGAGAACAGAATAAGGATCCCTGGGAGGGACACTGGGCCGGCGGTGAACACGTAAAAGACTTCCTCGAATGGTGCCTAAAACTAAACATAAACACCGTTACAATCTACGCATTCTCGACCGAGAACTTCAAGCGAAACGAGAAAGAAGTCGAGGAGCTTATGAAGATCTACGAAAAAGCGCTGAGGGAGGTCCTTGCCTCAGATGTACTACAGAAAAACAGAGTAAGAGTAAAAGCCATAGGCCGAAGAAACCTACTTCCCGAGAACCTCCAAGTACTAATAGCAAACGTGGAGGAGCAGACTAAAGAATATAATAAATTCTATCTCAACATAGCCCTAGCCTATGGTGGGCGAGCCGAGATAGTGGACGCGACTAGGGAACTTGGAATGCTCGTTAAGGCGGGGAAGCTGGAACCCGAGCAGATTGACGAAAAAATCATCGAGGAACACCTCTACACGAAGCATCTCCCCCAACAAGAGCCTGACCTCATAATACGAACTGGAAACGAGTCCCGCCTAAGCAACTTTCTACTATGGCAAGCTGCGTACAGCGAACTCTTCATAGTAGATGTCTATTGGCCCGACTTCAGGGAGATCGATCTACAGAGGGTAATAAGAAACTACCAGCAGCGGAGTAGGCGCTACGGTAAGTAGTTAGAATGTAGCAGCCTCTATGTCTCGGGGGTAGTTTGTTAGCCTCCTCGGCTCACCCTTTGTAATGAGTATCGTATCCTCTATCCTTACTCCGCCAAAACCATGTATGTAGATGCCCGGCTCGTTTGAGACCACATTACCATTCCTGAGTATTTCATTACTACTCTGGCTCACGGAAGGAGGCTCGTGTATTTCCAAACCCACACCATGGCCGAGTGAGTGAGAATAACTCCTCCCATAACCAGCATCAGAGATCACCTTTCGTGATACAGCGTCCACCTCCCTACAAAAAGCACCAGGCTTCATTGCTGCGTATGCAGCGTCATAGGATCGCAAAACCGTCTCATATACCTCAGTCCTTTTAGCGTCAGGTTTCCCTGCAATAAACGTCCTCGTAATGTCTGAACAGTACCCACAATATGATGCGCCGATATCGACAACGATTAAGTCACCCCTCTCGATCTTCCTACCTGTGCAAGACGCATGAGGATAAGCCGATCGGGGACCTGATCCAACGGTGAATTCGAAGGCATGCGCCTCAGCCCCCTCCCTCATCATAGCGTACGAAGCCTCCGCAGCAAGCCGGTACTCCTTCTCACCAACCACGAGTATCCTAACAAGAGCCTCCATAGCTGCATTCGCAAGCCTCCCCGCCTCCCTCATCAACTTCAACTCCCCCGCATCCTTCACACTCCTCTGAGCCCAAACCAGATCCTGATCCTGATTAAAAGCGATCTCAGGGAACCTCTTCTCGAGACGATTTAGGAGCGACAATGGTAATTCGTCGAAGCCTATCGAGGTTGAGTGACTCCGTCGAAGCATGTCTGCGAACTTATTAAGGAGGGCAGCCGAGTCATACGTCTCAACATAACAACTCTTAGATTGATCCCTAGCCACGTTCTCGTCGAGGGAAGTTACTAGTAACAGAGGATCTCTATTGTGGATGACTACGAGAAAGTTTCCTCCTAAACTACCAGTATAATACTGGATGTTTTTAGACCTCGCAACGATATAGGCGTCGAGCCCACGATCTAAAAAAAGGTCTATAAGTTTAGTGATCCTGTGTGACACAGATATCTCTAGTGGGCAAGGTTTAAAAAAGCGACGAGATATAAGTTGTTCTCAACTGATGAGAGCAACCTCCACGGGAGACGATGAACATCAACCATAATCCAGGAATAATACGTAATAATACTACCATAAAGAAGCCAATCCCGAACATTAGACTTGAATCATTTACAGGATTATGGTAATTCACGTATTCACCTGAGAGTAATTGCCTAGTCAGATGAGGGGATAGCCCGCCACGCGAGGGAAACGAACACGGTATACATAAACAAAATGCTAGTAAAAAATTTCAAATCTTTTGGTGGTCAGATAAAACTAAACTTTCAACCAGGATTCAATGTGATAACGGGCCCCAATGGTAGCGGAAAAAGCAACATCATCGACGCCGTCCAGTTCGTCCTCGGAGAGCTCGCTTCTAAAAGAATGAGAGTCCTCGACTTCTCCGGCTTAATATACGATGGTGCTGGCGAAGAGGACCAGAACAAACCACAGATCTCCCAAGTCACCATCTACTTCGACAACACCGACCGTGGTCTCGCCTCAGACAGAAGCCAGGTCAGTATCGGAAGAAAAGTGGACAGAGAGGGGAAGAGCGACTATTATCTCAACGGGAAGCGTACGAGCCGTAAAGCGGTTCTCGACCTACTACACCTCGCTGGCATTACCCCTGGCGGTTATAACATCGTACAGCAAGGAACAGCGACTCGATTAAGCGACCTAACTTCCAGTGAACGCATGGACTCCCTAGAGGACCTCATCGGCATCAAAGAGTACGACGAGAAAAAAGTTGAGGCAAAGGGGCGACTCATTGAAGCGGAGAGAAAGATTGAGGTCAGCGCTGCCAGGATAGATGAGGTTAGGAAACGCGTCATTGAGCTTGAACGACAGAGAAATGATGCTCTTAGATACAATCACCTCATCAGGGAGGAGAAGCGGTTAGCTGCTGTCAAGCTCAGTCATCAAATCACCCAACTCGAGGAGAAGCTCAGCGTCCTCATGGAGCATATGAGGGAGCGTGAGGTAGAAGCAACAAAGCTCGAGGATGAGAAGACCCAGCTCAGGGAAGAGAGGGAGGCTGCCCGCAATAGAATCGAGGAGTTCAACCGCGAAGCCGCCGAGCGAGGCAATACTCGATTACCCATGCTAAAATCCGACCTCGTGAGCAGACAGACCTTCCGTACAGGCCTCGAAAATCGACTAAGAGAGATTGAAGCACGCCACGGCCAACTAAACAACTTAATCACCGAAAAGGAACGCGAGATCAAGGCCACAGAGGATGAGATAGCCGAGCGGAAAAAGTCGCTAGAGTCCCTTCAGGTCTCTGAGAGCGAGCTCATTGGGCAACTAGAGAAAAACAGGCGCGAGTTCGAGAGCTACACACAGACTATAAACAACGACCGAGAGTCCGCAGGGGAAAACCAGAGGAGGGGCGAAGAGCTTGCTGAGAGTCTAATTCCAATGCAGGAGAGCCTTAGCGGCATTGAGATAGAAATCAACAATCACAAGACCAACATCACAACTATCGAAGAAAAGGTAACAGACCTCGATGGGCGAAAACTCGACTACGGCAAGACCGTTGAGAACCTCCAATCGAAGCTCGGAGAATACGCCTCACTCAAATCTCAGGAAGCGGGGCGCCTTGAGGAGATGCTTAGCAATATAGAGGACCAGATAAAACGCCAGCGCGATCTCCGTAGCACAATTGAGAATGCGAACAATCTAGCCAAGGAAGCCGAGACAACGATCACTGAGTTCTCGGCAAAGCGCGACCTGTGGAGACATATCGTAGTTGAAGAGCGTGCCCTAGAAAGAATCAGGGAGATCGGCGAAGCTGGTGCCTTAATAGGCTATCATGGCCCACTCCGCAGCCTAATAAAGATCGATCTCCCTAACCAGCGCGCTGTCTACTCAGCTGCTGAGGGTTGGATAAACGCAGTCGTCGTGGACGACATAGCTACTGTACTCGACTGCGTAGACAGGCTCAAGAAGACCAAGCTCGGGATGACTAAGTTCATCCCTATGGAACAGCTTGTCAAGCCGGAGCCTCTACCAGACATTGCGGAGGATGGCGTCGTCGGTCCCTTAACCCAGTTGATACGGTGCGAGGAAGCCTATATCCCTGTAGTTCACCTCGTCTGGGGCGACACATACCTCGTCAAGGACAATTCAGCGGCTCTAAAGATTGTTGCTGCAGGTTACAGGGCAGTCACAGTTTCTGGTGATGTTTATGAGCCCAGCGGGGGAATAAAAGGTGGATTTTATAGGAGACCTCCAGACTACTCAAAACTAATCCCCGCTGAGGAGTCAATAGACAGTCTATCTCAAACTATAAAGGATCTACGTCAAAAACTCAAGACCCGCATAGTCGATCTCAAGTCAAGCGGTGGTAACCTCCGAGGCTTCAATTCCTTCATGGAAAACTCCACGGTGACTATGGCTAAGATCGATGTCGAGGTCGCAGACACAAAAGAGAGAATTGAGCGCATCCAAAAAACCATCACGCAGGCTGATGAGGCGATCACTAAATACAAACTTGAAGTTGAACGACTACAGAGTCTCATCATAGTCCTCGAAGAGAGAAAGCAGCGCATCCTCCAGCAGATCGATGAGAACAAGAGGGAGATCTCTCGTCTAAGGGAGTTCAAACCCAGTGACGTCACAGATCTCGAGATAAAGAGTGCCTCTCTCTCTAGGTTCGTCTCAGAGCAGCAGGAGCAGTTAAACAAGGTCCAGAATGAGAACGCTGTCCAGAGGAGCTATATAGAACGCATACTCACTCTACGCTTTACTGAGGCCTCGGAACAAAGGCGGGGAATGTTCGAAGAAATCAAGGCTCTAGATGATGGGCAGATACAGTCCAACCAGCGCCTCTTTGAAGTAAACCAGGAGATCGAAGCTGTAGAGAGTGACCTTGACATTGTCTCAACAGAAGTCGAGGCGACTAGCAAGGTCTTAGACCAGCACCAGAAGACGCTTCGCATGGTTAATCAGAGGATGGAAGACCTGGAACGGCGACGCGAGGCCGAAGACAAGAGGATAAATCAACTCAAATTCGACATTGAACGCCTTAAGTTCCAGAGTGAACAGCGCCTCGTCGAGCTCGCCGTGAATGGCTACGAAGACAAAGTAGACATCACCGGTGTTGAGCTCGAGCGTGTAGAGATTAGGCTACAACTAGTGAGGCAGGAGAAGAACAGTCTCGGCGCCATAAACCAACTAGCCCTAGAGAACTACGACGAGTTTATGAATAATTACAAGAACCAGAGCACAAGAATTAACGAGCTCGAAGAGGAGAAAGCGAGTATTCTCAAGTTCATCGATCAGGTGGATAAGGATAAGACCGACCATTTCATGGTAGCTTTCAACGAGGTCTGTGAGAACTTTAGCGGTCTCTTCAGTCGTGTAACTGGTGGAGGCGACGGTAGACTCGAACTCCAGAAGCCAGAAGACCCGTTTAGCGGGGGCGTTGACCTATATCTGCAGTTTCCAGGTAAACCCATGAGGTTAGGGAGCGGCGCCTCAGGCGGTGAGAGGTCTGTGGCAGCCATTGCTTACCTATTAGCCATTCAGCGGTTCCTTAAGGCTCCATTCTACCTCTTTGACGAGATAGACGCCCATCTAGACGACCTCAACATCAGCAGACTCGCTGAGGTTCTCAAAGACAACAGTAATGAGGCACAGTTCCTAATGGTCAGCCTCAAGGATGTGATGGTTCACAAGGCTGATAGAATCTACGGGGTCTTTGCCCAAGGTGGTAGGAGCCGCGTGCTTGCCCTTCCAATGAAAGGACCACAGAAGGTGGAGGAGACAGCACCTTGACAGAGCGGAAGGAGAAACCGTATTACCTACGCCAACCTTGGGATATTCTTTTTAGGGAAAATAAGCTGGAGAAAGTGAGCCCATGGGACATTAACCTCGTCCAGCTACTAACAAGCCTCCTTGAGGAAATGGAGCGAGTAGGCATCGATTATAGGATCGCGGGAACAGCGGTTAACAGCTCTGTCTATATCTACTTGAAGAAAGCAGAGCTTTTACTCGCGATGGAGGAGCCCCCAGCGCCTCCTGAGGAGCGTGGTGACGTTTACTTACCACCACCCGTGCCCCTCCCGTTCAGGTTCGAATTCACTACGACCTCAGTTCATGACCTTATCAGCGCGCTCGAGCGTGCACTGCAGGAGGAGAGCAACCGTGGTGAGATTCCTAGGCTACCGACACTCCCAATCCCCGTTCCCAACTTCCTAGACTTCGAGCAGTACCTCCTTGAGATCGAGGCACGGAGCGACGAGCTCCTAGAAAAAATGAAGGCAACGATAGACACAGGAGTTGAGCTAAGACTCAGCAAAATGATCCAGGGGATAGGCTGGCTTGACACTGTCAGGCTATTCATGATGCTCCTCTTCCTAGCTCAGAGAATGGAGATAGACCTCGACCAAGATGAGGAAGAGACCGATGTCACAATCAAGGTGAAGGGGAAGAACCTCTAATGACTGTACAAGATAAGAGGCAGATCAAGCTCTCGGAATTAGAGGCAGCTCTCTACTCAGCGGGACACCCTATCAACAGAGAGGACATCATGCAGGCACTCGGGAGCAGATCGGAAAAAATGGTCCTCCGATACATCGAGGAGCTTGCTAGCAAACTTAGAGCTCGCGGCGGAGCTCTCGAGGTAAAAACATTAACAGGTAACAGAGTAGTAATGCAGTTAAAACCAGAGTACGGAAAAATGGTGCGTCAGTTTACGAACAGGCCCCTACTCACAGTTGGCCCCTTAAAGACCCTCGGCTACATAGCTTACAACCAACCTATAGAGCAGGCACAGGTCCTTGATTACCGCGGTGTCCACATCTACACACAACTGAGACTCCTTGAGGACATGGCACTAATAGTTAGGGAGCGCACTGAAAAAGGAATCATAATAAAGACCACGCCCTTCTTCGCCGACTACTTCGACCTGAGTCATGATCCAGAAAAAAGCAGGATCCAGATAATCGAATTATTCAGCAATTTGCACCCTGAGCTACTTGCACGTGATTAGCAAACTCTAGGAATAGGCTCCCCTATTGGCTTTCTGAGTATCCTCGTCCCTCCAACCAAGGTTTTCATTAGGACCATTCCGGGTCGTTCCGCCTTGACATCGCCGATTATGGCAGCATCAGACCCATATTTGGTAGCCTTTATTGCCTTTAACATTGCCTCCGCCTTCTCCGAGGCGACGCATATTACCGCCTTTCCCTCACAGGTTACCTCATATGGGTCGAGGCCGAGCATATCCGAGGCTGAGCGAACTGCCTTCTTCACCGGAACCTTGCCATCCTCGAGCCAGATGCTTACCTTAGACTTCTCAGCGAACTCGTTTAAGACAGATGTTAAACCACCTCGAGTCACATCTTTCATAGCGTGGACCCCTCCAACTTCTAGGGCTACCCTAATGGTCTCAACTATTGGGGAGACGTCGGAGACAAGCTCGGTTATAAAGCCAAGTCCCTCACGAACGCTCATGAGAGCAATTCCATGATCACCGACCGTGCCCGTCACAATGACTTTGTCACCAGGCTTAGCGAGACTGTCGAGAATCCTCTGCCCGTGAAGTAAACCGACTCCAACGGTTGAAACGACGATGCCATCAAGGGATCCCGCAGGCATCACCTTGAAGTCGCCACTGATTATTGCGACATCCGCCTCCTCTGCTGCAGCGTTCATAGAAGCTACGATCCTCTTCAGGTCGGCGATGAGATAACCCTCCTCTACAACTATGGCGTCGAGTACAGCAATTGGGTCCGCTCCCATGACCAATGTATCATTCACTGCACCACAAATGGCTAACCTACCAAGGTCGCCCCCAGGAAAGAAGACTGGGTCGACTGTATGACCATCCATCGTAAGTATAACCTCCTTATTGCCAACCCTGATAGATGCGCCATCATCAAGGGCGTCGAGGCCAACACCATTAAGGGCCTGCTTCTTCGAGAACCCCTTAAGGAAGAGCTCCTTGATGAGGGCATCCATCGCTGTCCCTCCGGCACCATGGGAGAGTTTAATTTTGTCGTCTTCAGTCAAACCCTTTCCCAGCCTATTGTCACACGATAAGAGATATATCTATCCCAAAACTCGGGAAAACTTAGGCTCGTAAAATCTAAAAACCACACCTTTTTTATACCCCAACCTCGTTTACGGCTATAGCAACTCGTGCTCTACAAGGAGGAGCAAATAACGGTCTGGAATGATACACTCACCAAACGTAAGGCAACGGGAGGTAAGAAGAAACCATATAGGGCTCACCGCATCTTCGAGGTCGGTAGACACCCAGTCGAGACGATTGAGGGTGAGCAGAAGCTCAAAAAGGTAAGCGGCCGCGCAGGCATTGAAAAGGTAAAGATAGTCCGAACCAATATCGTCAACGTGTCCGACCCAGAGACCGGGAAAACGGAGAAGCTCGAGATACTCGATGTGATAAGCAACCCTGCCAATGCCGACTACAACCGTCGCGGCGTAATCACAAAGGGCACCATTGTTAGAACTGATAAAGGTCTCGCAAGGATCATCTCACGCCCAGGCCAGAGTGGCGCTCTCAGCGCAGTCGTCCACAAAGAGTAAACCTTTTTCACCCACATAACCCCATGGGGGCTATGGGGTCCACCTATTGAGATCGAAGGGCATGATTATTCTTTGGCCTGTCTACTTCGACTCCACAGTTACATGGGGTGAGGGTCGCCGTATCCCAAAGTCCATGGCTATAAGAGCGCCTAAAACAGAGGATATAGTAAAAGCTGCAGTCTCCATAGGGCTTAAGGCAGAGCTCCAACCATCCGTTGCTCACCCACGGCATTCGTGGATCAAGACAGGTTACGTCCTCGTGGAGACAAAGGAGCCGAAGTCAAAGATCATTAAACTAATAGCCTCCCAATTTTCGCGTGGCGTTTGAGCCACCCAACGATTATAAACTTCCTACACGTCGCTTAAGGCGTGCCCCACAAGGAAGAACGTCGCAAACCTCACAGCATAGGTACAGTAATGCACGTCTCTAAGAGTACGGGCCAGCTAATAGTCAAGGCTAGGGAGGAGGCGAGCATAGGGGACTTTGTTTATGATTTGAAGCGGAAACGTGTGGGAGTCATCTTCGACTTCTTCGGCTCAGTAGAATCACCCTATATCTCGGTGAAGCCTCACGGTGATCCAACAGGTTTAGTGGGGACGGAACTCTTCGTTGAGGAGAGGCGCAAAGATAAGAGGCGCTAGAGGCTTCTACGCGTGCATTATAGGGCTCATCCTTAGCCAAGTAACTCACGACTAATCAAACTCGACTGGGCGCGCGTGCGATCCTCGTTGACCCATTTCTTGCGCCAAGCCACGTCCTCGTCATAGGGTTCATGGTCCTTATCACAACACCCGTAGTACGTCTTATCTACTCAGCTATCTACTCGCGCGCTTGTTATTCTCTTCAGCTTCATTATAAGAGTCGGTGGCTAGCCAAGCAGGTAGTCGCGTACTGAAACAGCTTCTCTGTTTCTCGAATAAAGTCGAGGGACACGTCGCGCCACAGCGCAGGTAACCTCGTGGGGGATAGTGTCAAGGAGCCTCGCTATCTCCTCTACCCTCGGAGCGCAACCACCTCCGAAGAGGATGACCTCATCCCCAATCTCAACTCCGTCAGCGTCGGTGAGATCTATCATGCACTGATCCATGCAGACGCGTCCCACAATCGGTGACCGATCGCCGTGGATGTCAACCCATCCTCTATTAGAAAGTGCCCTCCTATAACCATCAGCGTAGCCTAATGGTATTGTACCGATGATGCTTAGGCGCTTAGTTATGTACGTGAGCCCATAGCTTATCCCAGTCCCCTTCGAGACGGTCTTGATATTTGACAGGTGAGCTTTCAGTGTCATCGCGGGCCTTAGGCTAATCCTCTCCAGTTTCACTTCCGGGCCTGGCTCGTAGCCGTATAGCATTATCCCTGGTCTAACCATATCGAGATCGTACTCGGGGAGGTCGATTATCGCGGCGCTATTAGCAACATGCCTTATGGATGGCTCAACTCCCCTCGCCTTGAGTTTTTTGAGAACCCACATGAACAACCCAAATTGACGACGAGTGTAGGTCTTGTCAGCAGCATCTGAAATAGCAAAATGTGTGTATATTCCCTCCAGCTCGATGTGGGCGAGCATGTTGATCTTCTCAATCGCCCTAATGGCCTCGCTATTAGGTTGGAACCCAAGGCGGCCCATCCCTGTGTCAAGTTTTACATGTACGATTACCTTTTTCCCGAGCCTCGCGGCCACTTCTTCGAGAGCACGAGCCTGACGATATGTGTAGATTGTTGCTGAGATTTCATTCTCTATTAGGGTCTCGAATTGTTCCTCGGTTGTGTAGCCGAAGGTAAGAATGGGTGCCTTAATACAAGCCTCTCTGAGCTCTAGTGCCTCTGTGAGGGTGGCAACGCCGAGCCTGTCTGCGCCATTCCTGAGGAACACTTTGGATGCCTCTACAGCCCCATGGCCGTAGGCATCTGCTTTGACAGCAGCCATGATCATAGAGTCCTTTGAAGTCAGGCGTCTGACCTCTTGGATGTTGTGGGAAAGAGCGTCAAGATCGACCTCAGCCCAAGCGGGCCTCATGGTTCGAACATCCATGTCTGAGAATCCTGCGCCTCCTCCCAATATTGGTTGCCTTTCCACTTCGAACCCGTTTTAAACTTTGGCGGTTATCAAGCCCTATGGGACCGGGCAGGATCCTCATAATTCAGAACAATGCCACGGAGAACCTCGGTCTATACGAGGTGTTTCTACGAGAACGCATAGATGTGGATGTGATCCATGCTTACTCGATGGGGGCGGGTGAGATTTTTCCAAAGAACGAAAGATACTCCGCCTTTGTCGTTGGACCTACACCTATTTCGGCGAATGATGTCGGTAAGTATCAGTTCCTAACACGGGAGTGGGAGTACCTCTCAAGAATTGTGGCTAGCGGAAAACCGATTCTGGGAGTTTGCTGCGGGGGACAGATTCTCGCGCGACTTCTCGGGGCCGAAGTCGTGAGGAGCCCGAGGAAGGAGGTGGGCGGCTACACGGTCAACTTAACCGAAGATGGGTCGGCTGATCTACTTTTCCGTGGCTTCCCTAGGAATATACCTGTCTTCCAGTGGCACAGTGACATGTTTCGGATTCCTCCAGGAGGCAAGTTATTAGCGCGTGGAGACCCCTGTCCGATCCAAGCATATGTATGGAGAAATGTAAGAGGGTTGATCTTCCACTTGGAGATTAACCATTTTGAAGCGGAGAGGTGGGCTTCTGCCTACTCAGAAGAGCTAGATGCGGTCGAAAAAACCCGCGAACAAGTACTTAGAGAATGTGTAGAGCGAGAGCCCGAGATGAGGCTACTAGCTAAGAGACTAATTGAGAACTTCCTCGACCTAAGTAATTGATAAACCTAATCAACTCATGTAGCGTTTTGGATCCTGTCGGTGTTTTAGGCTTGAAGATAACAAAGATTGAGATAATACCAGTCAATCTGCCAAAGAAGAAAGTCCTAGCGCTTTCTCGCTACGGGAAACTGGGAGAAGGGACTCCCTTCGAGTTCATTATCACCCGCGTACACACGGACGAGGGAGTGACGGGGGTTGGTGAGTGTCCCCCACTGCCACCACTATCCCCTGAGAACCAGGGCGTTGTAGCAGAGATGATCCGTCGCTGGATAGCTCCGAATGTTCTTGGAATGGACCCCTTCGACCTCGAAGGAATCTGGGAGAAGATGGACTACTGGACCCCCACTTACCCCATGGCGAAAGCCGCTGTCGACATGGCTCTCTGGGACATTATGGGGAGGAGCCTCAACGTTCCAGTCTACAAGCTCCTGGGCGGTGGCTCAAACCCCGCTAAGATACCAAACGTTGCCCTCATTGGGATCGATACCCCTGTAAGAGTGGCTATGGAGGGTAAACGCCTTGTCAAGGAGGGGTATACTGGTATTCGCCTCAAGATAGGGCCTAAGAGGGACGTCAATTGCGTTGAGGCTATGAGGCAAGCCATTGGGGAGGAAGTTATTCTACGAGTTGACTGCAACCAGGGTTACTGCGCTTCTGATGCGATCAAGATGATAAGGGAGATAGAGCAGTTCAGCGTTGAGCTGGTTGAGCAGCCGACTGTTTGGTGGGACTTCGCTTCCCTAGCAAAGGTTGCGGGGTCAGTTGACACGCCTATTATGCCCCACGAGTCGCTTTTCTCTATAGCAGATGTAAAGAACCTCATCGATATGGGAGCCGTTGGAGTCCTCGGGTTGAAAACATATCGACCAGCTGGTGGGATCACCAACGTTAAGAGGATTCTCGAAATGGCCCGTGTCATGAACATTCCGACGCTAATGCATGATGATCTCGAAATGGGTGTGAGCCTCTCTGCGGCATCGCACATCATTGCGGGCTGCGGGAAGGCGATTACGCAGAAGTGTGAGCTCTCTGGCTTCCCCGAATGGATAAACGAGGACGTCATCAAAGAGCCCGTGAAGTTCGAGGGCGGCTATATTGCGGCACCAAAAGGGCCGGGGCTCGGATTCGAACTCAACGAGGCCATGATCAAGAAGTACACTACGGGAATCATAGCCGTTAATTAAACAGTAATTGCGAAGCCTCTTCCCTATTTCACAGTGCGTAATTTGAGGAAAGCTTTCCAATAATTTATATTCTAATACCAGTGTGCTAATCCACTAGGAGCTCAACGACAGTATTGTCACTGGATCCTTGTCCAAGAGTTCTGGTAGGCGGCACACTAATCGATGGTTCTGGCCACCAGCCAATCAAAGATAGCATCGTTTTGATGCAAGGCGACTATATTTTAGCTGCAGGAAAGAAGGGGAAGATCGAGATCCCGAAGGGAGCTGAAGTCTACGATGTCACTGGCATGACGATTGTGCCGGGGTTCATCGACAGCCACTGCCACTTTTACGACATGGGCATCTCGATGATACGAGACATTAAGTTAAGAGACACTCCCAGTCTTGAAGCCGCAATGATTCGCCTCAAGGAGAAAGCGAAGACAACGAAGAAAGGGGAGTGGATAATCGGTACGGGCTGGGATGAGTCCAAATGGCCTGAGAACAGGTACCCCACAAAGGAGGACATCGACGCAGTCAGCAAGACGCACCCTATAATTATAGTACGTATCTGCGGCCACCTACTGACCCTCAACACGTCCGCCCTCACGATTGCAGGTATCACAGAGAAGACCCCCCAGCCAGCGGGTGGGCATGTTGACCTGGGGGATGACGGTGAGCCGACTGGTATCCTTAGAGACTGCCGCCACCTTGTCGAGGCCTACATACCCTCCGTTACAGAGGAGACTGCAGTTGAAGGACTAAAAATCGCCTCAGAATACGCTCTCAGTCTCGGATGTACTAGTATCGGTGACGCTGGCATAGGATCAGATGCTTTTAAGGCTTACCAGACAGCTCTCGCTAAGGGATACCTAAAAATTCGGGCAAATCTCTTCATCAATGAAACTATCCAGCAACAGAGCTACGAGACGGGTATACGTACCGGGTTCGGTAACGACATGATCAAGGTCGGTCCAACAAAGCTTCTTATGGATGGAAGCCTCGGCGCCCGTACAGCGGCGCTCTTTGAGCCTTACACCGATGAGCCCACGACGAAAGGCATCCTCAATATGCCCCCCGAGGTGCTAGACGAAAAGGCTAAAACCGCTCACAAGCACGGTAACCAACTAGCCATTCACGCCATAGGCGACTACGCGATAGAGTGTGTAATAAACAGTATCCAGACAGCTATTAAGGAGAAACCAAGAAAAGACCATCGACACCGCATAGAGCACTGCGAGATACTCACAGCCGGCCAGATAGAACGGATCAAGGAGCTTGGGATCATCCCCGCGATGCAGCCTAACTTCGTCGGTGAGTGGGCTGGAACGAGTAGTATGTACGAGCAGCGTCTTGGCGAGGAAAGGAACAGGCTCAACAACCCCTATAGGATCTTGCTGGACGAGGGAATTACAATCGCCTTCGGTAGTGATGGGATGCCCTTCCACCCGATTTACGGTATCTGGAGCGCTGTGAATCATGGTATAAAAAATGCAAGGATAACCCTCGTTGAGGCTATTAAGTGCTACACGTTGAATGGAGCCTTCGCGAGTTTCGATGAAGATATTAAAGGAAGCGTGGAACCAGGAAAGCTTGCAGATCTCGCAGTTATTGACCGTGACCTAACCGAGATAAAGCCCAATGACATTCGCGATGCTAAAGTCTACATGACTATAGTGAATGGAAAAATTCTCTATCACAAAGGGCTTTAACCTCAATTTTTTATCCGTGCGCTGAGAGAAACCATTGAGTGGTATAAGAAATAGGGAGTAATCTAGTCGATTGTCTCTATCAGCTCAAGTTCTTTTACGTAATCGGTGTCGAGTCCGTGCTCCTTAGCACCCTTAACCATTAAACTAAGGTATCTCTTCGTTGGCTTGAAGGGACCCTTCGGATTTGTGGTCCTATATGTCGCTGCTTTCGCAGCTTTTCCTAATTCATTAACAACATAGATAGTTTGCCTATAGTAAATCCCTTCAGGTACACCCTCAACGGAGTCTAGATGTTGGAGCTCCTCATTATTTACCTCATAGAGGACGCCCCTAACCAGTTTAGCGACTGCCGGTTCAATGCCGGTGACACCCCCATTATAAGTTCGACTGAGGAAGTTGAACTGCACTTCCCAGTTAGGTAGCATCGCCATACCCTTGTAGATCGCTTTTGAGCAGTGTCTCTTTAGAGTCTCAGAGTCCAGGAACGACCCATAGGAGAAGTATAGCATGAACTCCATTCTAATACTAAACGATAAAATAGTTTCGATGAAATCAATGCAATCTTCCCCCTCCTCGCATTTGCTATGCGTAATTTCTTGAAACGGTTTTAGGGGACTATTGTTGCTTCTTGTATTTCTTTTCACCAAGGATGTAGCGATGATACATCCAAGAAGCGTGCTGAGGCGTGAGCTTGACCCTTAAGAGGTCTCCATGCTCGGTTGTGTTTATGTATCCCATGCTCCTAGAGATGTACCAGTCTCTGAGTTTTCTCCCCTTCTCATCGATCTCTTCTGTATGGCAGGTGAAGTAAGTATATCCGTTTTCATAGCAGTAGATATGGACTAGTGCGAAGAGGCTACTCCCAACTCCTTTGCCCTCAGCTAAGCTCGCGAGGGTGTCACCGTAGTAGCCACCGGGGAGCTCATCGTCCTCGTATCCGAAGAAGAAAGCGAGAGGTTCCCGGCCCTGACTCACCATGATAAGGATGAAACCACGCTTCTGGCTTTTCGTTATAAGCTCCCATAGATTGTATCTGAGCTCATCCCTAAACATTATAGATTCAATCTTAATGATCTCGTCGATCAACTTTCTGTCGAGAGAGACGTGGACGCTTATCTTAACAGGCTCCCCATGGAGGGTGCCCATTCTCTCCTCTACCTTCCTGGACGCCTCATCAAAAAAGGGTGGCTCCTCACTCATTAGAGAGCTACTTGATACCGTACCGCTTAAGACCTGCGCCCACGACCTCGCGTATCATATCGTCGAAGCTCCAGCCACCTTTCAACCACATGAAGGGATAGAAGCTGAAGTCATCGATGGAAGCGTCGCAGTCGATACCGGGGAGAGGATTGATCTCGAGGAAATAGAGTTCGCCGCGGCTGTTGTATCTGTAGTCGAGACGGCCCCAGTCATAGCACTGGAGAATTTTAACAGCCTTGAGAGTCGTCTCCTCAATCTCCTTTTTCAGTTTAGCGGGGAGCTTGGCAGGGCAAATATAGTTTGCAGACTTGTCATAGATGGTTTTAGCTTTTTGCCCTAGGACCGTACCGAGTTCGGGAGCGAACTTACTGAAATCCATCTCGAAGATCGGGAGAACTCGGGGCTTCTCGTCGCTGATGAAGTTGCCGACAATTCCGACGCTGAACTCACGTCCATCTATAAACTCCTCGGCGAGTATTCCCTGCCTGTAGACGTTCAACATATCATTTAGCTTCTTATGGAGCTGTTTATCGTCGTGGACGACATTATCGATGTTGATTCCCATGCTGCTGCCCTCATGGCTGGGCTTAAGAATGAGGGGGTACCTGAGCCTAGGGTCGATAGGGTCGTCTTTCTCGAATAGGACGGTGAAAGGGGCAGTTTTTATACCATGCCACTCAAGTACCTTCTTCGTATTGGGCTTGTCGAGACAGATTGCCGTAGCCATTATGCCCGCCCCTGTGTAGGGAATACCCAACATCTCACAAAAGGCCGGTACCTGACTCTCCCTACTCTCCCCGCGAATACCTTCAGCCCTATTGAAAACGAGATCTGGCCTCTCTATGCGGAGCTTCTCGAAGCAGGTCTCGTCAGCTTCGATGTGGAGATACTCCCATCCCGCAGTTTCGATGGCATGCTTCACGAGCTTGATAGTGTGCTCAGGTTCATACTCGACTTGGAACTCGCCCTTATCGTGGCGAGTATTACAACAAAAAGCGATCCTCATCTTCCTGTGGCTAAGGGACGTCCGAAAGGACCTCCTTGTAGATACTGAGGGTCTGGTTCTTAATGTTCTCTGGCATCGTGATCGCCTCGTGGATGCCAAAGAATGTCTTGTAGAGCTCGTCTTCGCGACCTTTTGCCTCATCGAGGAATCTCTGCTCGAACTCCTGAACGAGCGAGCTCCTGTCGCCATTCTTCCAAGCTAGATAGAAGGCGAAGAGCTGCTCATCGCGACCCTTGCCAGTCAGTGCATATGTGTTAATGTCGCTTCCACCAAAGAGGCTGAAGTAATCCCTACAATCCTCCGTGAGCATATTCTTGGTGATGCCGACTGTCTTGGGGTCGTAACCACACGCTTTAATGAGTAAGTACATCTTGCTGCAGACGCTGCAGCTCATACACCACCGCGTGTCCCGGCCTGCCTCAGTCTCTACAAAGCAGCTCATGTGATATTTGGCGACTTCTGGATACCTTTTGTATAGGGCATAGACGACGGATATGTCGTTTAAGGGTTCAATGACGCTCATGGTATGTACACCGCCACCCGTGAGGAGACGTGTCATGACGTCGATGTTCACTGTCCACTTGTGGCACTGGTCGAAAGCTGGATAGCAAACAAAGCCTTCCTTGTCGTAGTAGTACTCGGCACAGCTCTGCTCGTTGCCGAAGAGGATGTACTTCGCTTGGAAAGCGTTGGCGATAGGGAGTATCATCATCGCATACTGGGTGTTCTGGAGGCCCCAGCCAATCTCCGTCTTACCGACGCCTAGGCGTATGCCGTCGCGTAGGTGACCTGTAGTATGGATAATTTTGTTCAGCTTAACTTTGAACTCATTCTCGAATTCCTTAGCGAGGACGTCTTTGTGCTTCTCCTCGTAGAGAAGAAGGGGCTCGACGACATATGCTGCTTGGGGGTTTAGTCCGAGCTCGCGGCAGACCGCCCATGTGAGCAGGCTGTCCTTACCAAAGCTGAGTGCGACGACGCTGCTGTCATCTCTGCTTGGCTGTTGATAAGTAGGAAACTTGATGTTATAGTCATTGAACTTGATCTTCAAGTTCAAGAACTCCTTGATGAGCTCTGACGTGCTGGTCCCGTCTACATCTGCGCAACTAGACAGATCCATTACTAGGTTCTGGAAAAATTGAGTTTGGAAGAAGGGAGCTGAGGTGTTGTACCTTAGCTCGCTCTTCCTTAGGGTCAGAGGGAGGTGGACGGTCTCGGCGTAGACGAGGTTGTCGAAGAGCACCTCTTTGGCTTCCTGAGGGTAATTTTTCCAGAAGCCATTGGGGTACTTTACAACATACCGCGACCCGCGGAGATTTATTTCATAACCCGTCTCAATAAGTCTCGCTTCGATAGAGAGGCTAGACACTATACATATACCTACGTGGACTTGTATCCGGATTCGATAATCATTAATCCTACTTATTATTGCTTACTATTAGGTTAGAATCAGAACTTGACGGTAATGTTGCAAGGAGAATTAATCAGCCACGGTGTCGGCGATACGATATTTACACGTTCACGCAATCTTGAACAGTTGCTTGGATATAGCAATATTTACTTAAAATTTGAGGGAGGAAACCCGACAGGTACCATGAAGGATCGCGCCGCATATGCGTGCTTAAAGGTAGCGAAGGAGAAAGGTTACAAAGAGTTAGCGATAGCTTCCTGTGGTAACTTCGGTGCAAGCTTTGTCACTCTCTCTCGCATCTTCGGAATCACTACCCATGTATATATCCCTGAGAAATACCACACCCCCCGAATAGCTGAGATGAAGGAGCAGGGCGGTGTGATACACCGTTCTCCTGGAACCTATGAGGAGGTCGTCGACTACTCTAGTGTCGAGGCAAGAGAACGTGGATGGTATAACGCCAATCCGGGTACGCCAGAGAACAGAGCCGCTTCCATCGAGGCTTACGCAACTATCGCTTACGAAATAGTCGAACGAATGGGGCGCGCTCCTGACGTTATCGCTGTCCCAACAAGCAACGGAACGACCATCATTGGGATTAACCACGGTTTCCAGAGCTTGAAAAAATCGGAGAAGACACATAAAACTCCAGCAGTCATCGCTGCTAGCACGAGTGGTGGGAATCCAATAATCTCGAGTTTCCTAGCTGGAAAGAGGAAAATTGAAGATCTGAAACTAAATGAGATTACCGAGACTGCGATAAATGAGCCACTTGTAAGCTGGAAAAGTCTCGATGGGCAGGAGGCTCTTGAATCTCTATGGGAGAGTAAAGGATGGGCTGTCCACGTCACAGATAAAGAGATGCTACGGTTCTCAGATATGCTAAGACAAGAGGAGGGGCTTTCAGTCCTTCCCGCCTCATGTGCTTCCCTTGCTGCTCTTACATATTATATCAAGGAGAGGAGATTAAAAAAGGGGCTAGACCTCGTTTCCTTCTTTACCGCGAGAAACAGATGACATCGCACACGCTGTACTCGTGAACGGGAATAACATCCCTCCAATTCAAGGTGTCGACACTAAGCTCAAGAATGGCGACAAGATCATCACGTCCTTCGTAATCCAAGGGTAAGTTAGCTATATTCTTCTACCACTAGAACTTTCTATTCGGACTGGTTTTAAGCGACTATTTCCAGCTACATTTAGATGTCTTCGGTCTTCAAAAGGCTCCACCCACGGATCATGGATGCACTTGATAGGTTCGGCATTACGGAGCCTACGCCGCCACAAATAAGGGCCATTCCACCGATCCTAAAGGGTGAAAATGTCCTGCTAGTTGCGCCAACAGCGAGCGGGAAGACCGAAGCGGCGCTCCTCCCCGTTTTCGACGCTTACCTCCGAGAGGGGGATCATAAAGGGATAAACATAATCTACATAACCCCTCTCAGGGCACTCAATAGAGACATTGAAAAGCGCATGACAGCTTGGGCCGATAGCCTCGACATAGATGTCCAAGTCCGCCACAGCGACACAACCCAGAAGCAGAGGCGAAGCCAACTCAGGAAACCGCCCCAGATGCTTATCACTACTCCCGAGACTCTTCAAGCCATTATCCCCACAAAGGACATGAAGAAACACCTTGCATCCGTAAGATGGATAATCGTCGACGAGATACATGATCTTGCAGCCTCGAAGCGGGGGGCTCAACTCACCGTCGGATTAGCCCGTCTTGAAAAATTAACCACAAAGTCTCCTCAGAGAATCGGTCTTTCCGCCACTGTCGGTAACCCCAAGGCGATTGCTGCCTTCCTAGCCGGACCCCACCCCATCAAAATCGTCGAGGTCAAAATCGACAAGACCTTTCAATACGACATCGAGTATCCCGAACCCAATGAGGAGGACTTTGACCTCAGCAGCGACCTTAACACAACACCAATCGCAGCTTCCCGTCTCCGAACCATCAGGGACCTCGTCAGGGCTCATAAATCAACACTCATCTTCGTCCAGGGTCGCGGTCAAGCGGAGAGCCTTGGACACAAGCTCGGACAACTCGACCCACAGATAGAGGTCCACCATGGTAGCCTGAGCCGGGAGCAGCGCCACATAGTCGAGGATAAGTTCAAGGCTGGGGAGCTAAAGGCAATAGTCGCCACCTCAACACTCCAACTTGGCATCGACATCGGTAATATCGATCTCACAATCCAATACAATAGCCCCCGTCAAGTTTCTACACTCATACAACGGGTTGGTCGAGCCGGTCATAAACTCAGCAAATTATCACGAGGCGTAATAGTGACCGCCTACGGTGAGGACGCCCTCGAGTCTCTCATTACAGCTAGGAAAGCAATAAAAAATGAACTAGAACCCACTGAGACACATGTAAACCCCCTTGATGTACTCGCCCACCAGATAACAGGCATAACCCTTGACCACGGCGAGATCGACGTGGATAAAATATTTTCTATTATCCAAAGCGGCGCCAGTTGCTTCAGCACTCTTAGATGGAGCGACTTCGAGGAGGTTATCACCTTCCTAAGCGCCATAAAGATAGTGAACAGGAGAGGAGATAAACTGGAGAAGACCAAGAAGGGACAGAGATACTACTTCGAGAACCTTGGCATGATCAACGACGAGAGACGTTACCCATTCATCAACGTTGCTACCGACAAAGTAATCGGCACCGTTGGTGACGAGTTCTGGACTCTTCGTGCTCGCGTTGGCCTAAATGTAATCCTTCGAGGAAAGGTCTGGAAAATACTCCAAATAGACGAGGACGAAGGCCGACTCTTCGTTCTCCCCAGCGATGACCCTCTCGGAGCCCTCCCAGGGTGGGATGGGGAGCTCATCGGAGTCTCCAAGAGTGTTGCCAACGAAGTCGGAGATCTAAGGGAGCAGATAGCCAATCGGATCAGAGTGAAAGGACTAAACGGGGCTGTCGAGGAAATATCAGCGGAGCTAGACGTCCCACTAGCAACCATAGCAATAGTAGCGAAGGAGGTCAACGCCCAGCTTTCACATGGCTTCCCCATCCCCACAAAGAACTTACTACTCATCGAGTCTTACGAACGATACATAATCATCCACACAACCTACGGAAGCAAGGTAAACACAACACTTGGCTGCATCCTTGATGCAATCCTAAGTGAGAAGGACTTGATACTCGGTTGGTGGAGCGATGCTTATCGAATCCTCCTAGAGGCGCCACAGACTGTCCACAGGTATGACGTCGACGACATCATCAATGCGCTAAAATCACTGACATCGGATGACGCAGAGAACCGCCTCACCGACTACATGGAATCGAGGTTCCCCTATGCTTATAACATGAAGTTCATCGCCGAGCGCTTCGGTGCAATCCCTCGTGGCAAGACCTACGGCTCTGACGCTCTACAAAGGCTGTATCGACGATACAGGAACAGCCCAATCTACAGGGAAGCACTCAGGGAGGTCTACAAGGAGAAGATCGACCTCCCATCCGTGAAGCAGATCACTGAGGAGATTAGTACCGGAAACGTCAAGTTACAATACATACAGGCAAAGGAGCCAAGCCCTCTTGCTCGCCACATCCTCGAAGCCTACGCCGACCTCGAGGAGCTCATGGATTCCAGCATCGCTGTCCCCGACCAGCTTGAGTATATGCAGAAGAGCATCCACGCCCGCGAAGTCAAACTGAGCTGCATGAACTGTAATGAATGGTACACACAAGCACGTATCAGGGACCTCTCCGAGCACCCGACCTGCCCACACTGTGGCTCCGGATTAATCGCTGTACTCCGTCACAGTGAGGATCCCACTCACTTCCAGTCCCTCTTCAACCGAATGAAGTCAGGAGAAAAACTGCTCCCCGAGGAATCAGACACAGTTACAACTGGGCGTAAAACCGCAGACATGGTTCTCAGCTATGGAAAGAAGGCCCTTGAAGCTCTGGCTGTCCACGGCGTCGGACCAGTCACCGCCTACCAGATCCTCAGCCGAATGCACGCAACAGACAAAGACTTCTACTCAGACCTATTAAAAGCGAAGATCCAGTACATGCGTACTCGACAGTACTGGGATAAAAAAAAGGATAGAGTGAAGTAAACCTACTCGTCATCCTTCAGGTACTTATCATCGTCCCCAGCTTCGAGGGCAAAGTTCATGTGTGCCATGCTCGCACCCGCGTTTAGAGCCGCAGCGACGGCGATGACCTCCGCGAGCTCCTCCTTCGTGGCGCCAGCAGCCATCGCTCTCTTCGCGTGGGCTTCGATGCAATATGGGCACCTAGTGATGTAGGTAGCTGCGACGGCGCAGAGCTCCTTCGTCTTCACGTCGAGCTTACCCGGCTCGAAGGCTTTCTCATCGAAGGCTCCGAATGCCTTCAGGACTTTCTGGTCAAAGTACTTTGAGACTTCTCTATTCCTTTTCTTGGCGTAATAGTATGCCATAAGCTACGGTCTCCATCACACAATATTCAAGCCTTACGGTGACGTTACAGATGTATTATGTTGGCGAGGGCCTCGATGCTTCGACCAACACCATCGCCAAGGTGCCCTGTGTTGAGCTCCGTTAAGCGCTCACGAAAGGAATCGTCGCCGAGCATCTCCTCGACGAGGAGCAGGATTCCATCCCTGTCGATGTTCCTCTGATGTATGGCGTAGGCTACCCCTAGCTCCTGGGCGCGCCGAGCATTTCCATACTGTTCCGGGTGTTTCGGTACAGGGATAATTATCGAGCGTTTACCGTAGCAGATACTCTGCATCATAGTTTCGTGGCCGCCACGGGAGATAACGAGGTCGCATGCTTTGAGTAGATCGAACCTATCCTTCACCCATTCCACTTTAATGAGTGATCCTCTCCTGACTGGTCTCGAATTTCCGGTGGGATTTCCCGTAGACATTACGACCCGGTATTCGTCGGGGAATGATTCGAAAATGGGGGTGAGTAGTTTGAGGAGAGGCATCCTCTCGGTACGCGGGCCACTTATTCCAGCATAGATCAGCTCCTGATCCACTGTAACGCCGAGCTCCGCCCTAACATCCGTACTTTCCCTTGCATCCTCCGGCTTCTTCGGAAGGATGGCGCCTATTAGCTCCACCTTGCTCTGGTATGGACCCGGTATACGGAGAGAGTCTATGCTGAGTGTCTTTGGGGCGGGGAAGTCGGGTATCAGGATCTTGTCCGCGTAGCCCCAGCCCCTCCCTATGAGGGTCATTATTAATCCGTCCGCGACTCTCGAGAGCATGAACCTGTCCTTCTGCACCGGGATGAGAGGAGTGAACTGGTTGAGGATGAGGAGGACAGGTAAGCCAAGCAGTTTCGCTGCAAATATTGAGGAAAGACGAGAATCGGAGATCACAGCATCAGACTCGAATGCCTTCATGTACCTGATCTCGGTGTTAACTTGCCTCATGAAGGTAGGGAACGCCTTGATCCCTTGATTGATGGATGACATCCTGAGGTCTATGCTCCCAGAAGAGTCATTGGACATGGAGATGGGAGGAGCAGTGACGACACTATAGCCCTGCTTCTGGACGTAGTCGACGCCCTCTATATATGTTGAGAACAGTATCTCAGCGCCGCGTCTCCTGAGTTCGTTGGCGATGGGAACGCTCCGGCTAGCGTGGCCGAGCCCTATCCCGCAAGGGCTGAAGTATATCCGTGAGCCACCAAAGCCCTCCAACTGGACCAACCCTAAGTCTGAATCTCTTCTCTCTTGATTTCGCCACCGGGTGTTATCTCTGAGAATATAATGGCTTGGAACCTTGAGACGTCGGTTCCGGGGAGGAGCCACGCATCCGGAGAGAGCCCTGCCTTAATACAGGTCTCCGAGAGGAACTCATCCGAGTCCCAACCCCACTCTGTTGCTACCTGCGGGAGCAGTAATCCGCTCCTTCCACCGCGTTTTATTATGAGACCATCAACGCCGACCCTGACTATCGACGGGTACTGCTCCGGCTTCACATCCCTAATCGACTCGGGTGGAGTCAAAACGCTGACTTCGACAACTATCTTTCCTAGCTCACTCTTGTTCAGTCTTGGGAACCGGGGATCCTCGAACGCAGCGGCTTTTGCAACGTCGTTCACCGCCTCGACTAGTGGCTTTATGGGATATGGGTAACCGATACAGCCCCTTAGTAGCTTCTCCCCACCTCTAAGGCTGTTCAAGGTGACGAATACGCCGCAGACCTCGTGGGTCTTCGGAGGAGCGTCGGCGAAGCTTATGTTAGTCTTGGTAAAGCTTGCTTCGATCGTCCTCCTGGCGAGTTGAACCAGATAGATTCCCTCGTCGATCGTCAGGTCGAAGGTCATGTAGGCTCTCTCTTTCAACAATCGGGTGCTCGGCGTGTTTTAAAGCCTGCCGGAAGCTACTCAGTGTCCTTTCCGGTAACACTAAACGTTTCTGTGATCCTTGGCCAATGGCTACCGCGCCAGTAAATACTCCCGCAGCTCGGGCAGACCCAGAAGTTATCGATGGTTTTGAAGGTACGCTCTGGGACTCTGCCAGTGACCTCCTGCTTGGCGATCTTTTCCACTGTGTGGTTGCATTTCGGGCATCTTGCCTGGGTTGGGTCAAATGTGAGGCCGAGTTCAAATGATAGCTGGCTGAGTGCCTTCACGTCTACCTCGTGGTTGATGAATATTGCATTAACGCCGCGTTTTTTCGCTCTCTTGACAAGAACTTCATCGCGTGTCAATAATATACGATCATCCTTTAGCGCTTCCTCAATGAGGTCGTCGTCTGGAATGTCTCTCTTGTACTCGGTATCGTATCCCCCTATTCTCAGCCAACGAGACAGGGAACCCAACATACCATCCAGTAGGAAGCGTTGCCTCATGCCTGGGCTAGAAGGGGTTGTGGGGACTTATTCCTCCTTCTCCTCAGCGCGGCAGTCCTCACAGAGGAACTCG
>JBGPRA010000011.1:0-23896 GCA_041489375.1 Bathyarchaeia archaeon
CTTTACAGACTTGGCTACGACTGTGGCTTTAGGCAACTGAGTCCTCCTCGGTTCCCTGTTGATGGCTGTCGATGGCTCATTGTTGATGGCTGTCGATGGCTTTGCAGTGGCTGTCGATGGCTCCTGCGGTGACTGACTGTTGATGGGTGTCGATGACTGCGCATGGGTGTCGATGGGTGTCGATGGCTCAGGGTCGACATCTCCAGTAGCAGAGCCCTGTACAGGCATGCCATCATGTACATCATCCTCATCGCTTTCTTCCTCATCCATGGAGCAAGCTTCATCAGAGCCATCATCAGCCACAGCATCCATGGGGCTACTATCAGCAACGGTACTGCTATCCTCTTGCTTCGCAGTTGCTCCCCATAGTCAACGTCTCCTTCTAGCTCCCCCACCCAGTCGGGCAGGGCATCTGCGAAGTACTGGCTGCTGACATACACGATAACCTCATGCGCGAGAGATGCCCATCACCACTCATGCACGCAACCAACATCGATGACACTTACTCTCAGATAATATCGTAGAGGGGAATTTACCTACAAAACACAGTGTTGATTTCATACATCATACAACATCCAATATCTATTTTAATCTAAAAACCAGATTATAATTCATGAAGGCGAACCCGCTTCGAGAACTGGACGAGCCAATCGCAGCGTTGAGAATCCTCCTCGAGCTGCTTAAAACCCCTCAGGGTATCAGGATCACAAACCTATATGAGCTCATGTCGGCTCAGGGTGTCGGGAGGACCGCCGTCGACTCTTCGCGAAGATCCCTCATTGGAGCGGGTCTGGCTGAAGAGGATAAGATGAAGGATGGAAGGAAGAGAACGTTGACTATCCTGTCTACCACGCCCCTTGGCTTTGAGGTGGCCCAGAAGCTTCTGGAAATCCAGGAGTTGATGGGCAGAGCTTCCTCAAACTAGAGGTGATGGGTAGGTTAGCGTGCTCGACATCTAGTCACGTTGTGTGATGCGGTAAGCGAATAGAATCAAACACGTTGATTACGTATGTTTGTCAAGTCTTCAGAGGAATTTTAGAAGCCAGGTTTTATTTCCTCATTCTTTGTACGCGAGACTCCGATGTATGGGAATACCTCGTTGAAATTGTTTCAATTGTAATTATCATGAGTGAGCGAAGCTAGGATTTTAGCCGGGAAGTGAATGAGGCTAGAAGTGTGTATCTGGTGTTTGTTTTAGGATTTTCTGTCGAAGCAGATATTCTTCCCCTTTATCGAGATGTGTACGCCCTCGACGTCGGTCCCCTCTACGAGGCCTATTTTCATCGTGGCTGCGCCGACGCTGGGCATTATACTGTTGTCCACGTTTAGGTCCCCAGCGACCTTGCCATGCGCGCTCCCCAAGTCCTCCAAATGCTGAGGATAAGACTATTGACGATACACTACTTTTCAGAAAAATATTTCTCTAATCCATTATTAGCCTTCTTTTTTAGGATTCTCTAGACCTGATTTTCTTCGGAGGGACTTGATGGTACCGGAGGATCGCTGGACCCTAAGTGCAGCCGGTGACCCAGATATAGCTACTATTGTGGCTAGGGAAGCCCTGAGGAACCTGTCCGTGTCATGAGTACACCTTACTATACCCGCTTTAGTCTTCTCGTCATACTCAATAAGATTCGGGTCGATTAGAGAAAATCCCTTAGCACCGTAAAGCATGTATACGGAGTTTCTCAGATGCTCCCAGATCGTCTTCTCATCTGGAGTCGCTTCTGATGTGACTTTAAAGAGCAGGTACCTACGCTTTACCAATCTAACGGGCATCAAAGTTCCTCCCCAAGTTTAACGCGATTTCTCCTCAGAATAGTCTCAGGAATGGTCGAGATCATATCGGCGGCATAGTCTTCTTCTATATCGAGTAAACTAGCTAACGCGGTGAGCGCTTTCGGTTCACGGATGGCGATGGGTGTAGATGCTCCGCTCGATAGTATGATGTTTATGTCGTGTTTTACCGCGACTGCTAGGTCGCGTTTGATCTGGTTGATCACCTTTGCGAGGTGGGTCGTGCTATTAGCTATTAGGTCACAGGCATCAACCTCGTAGGCGCGTTCGGTTCCCTCGACGAGTTCCGCCTCGTGATGGTCAAGCCAATTATGTTTCCTGAGGGTAGGGTCATCTGGAAACTTGAGTATATCAACGCGATCGTCCTTCGCAGCCTGCCTCGCGACTTCCTTAGTGAGGCACTTCACGGCAATGATGTCGAATCTTCTTCTGCTCTTATTGAGGGCGTCTAAGAGTTCTTTGCTCCTC
This sequence comes from Bathyarchaeia archaeon, assembly GCA_041489375.1. GTDB lineage: Archaea > Thermoproteota > Bathyarchaeia > TCS64 > TCS64 > UBA8941. Next base: position 2,266 of record JBGPRA010000011.1, read on the forward strand.
TTAGCCTCTAAATCTAACCTAGTCGCAATTGTGATCCTGCTATCTATTCCGGTTGTTTGTATGGTTGAGGCGACTTGTCTATACCCAAGCTCCGAGGCTAGGGTGAGCATTTCTTTGACTTTGTCAGGGGTTGATGGCCTAAAATGTAGGTCAACATATCTCCTCACTAGATTTCGTCCTCCTCTAGGTTGACTATGTATTCTTTTATGGTTAATGAGGGGTCGGCTTTGTGTGGCAGTTGGAACTTAAATTTAATCCTGATCGGGTCGTTCTCGTGTAGCGTGATTATATCATTGAAGGCCTTTTGTTTATCTAGACGTAGGTAGAGATTGCCTTGTGGGTCGACGCGGTTCGGTAGCTCGTCAAGTAGGGTCTGCCTATCTAGGCTGGAGAGCTTTTTTACAATGTTTGAGAGTAGGTCGGTTGCCTCTTTCTTCTTGGAAATTTTTGACATAAGGAGGGTTATTGGGTCGTCATAGTGGCCAGATAGGTACTGTTCCTCGAAGGAGTGCTCGTATGGTGCTATTCTCTTTATAGCTTGTTTAACCTTCTCCTCATCCTCTGTGGCGTAAGCGAAGACGGTTATTTCCGCGGTCTTAACGAGTTTCTCCTCGTGCATCAGAGCACCCTTTTGGTATGTTCGTCAGGCGCTGGCTTATTATGGATTCGCCCAAAAGGTGGTAATGCTTAATTGCGTTGGAGTTTCCATCCCTGCTGGTGCGGCCGTGGCTTAGCGGATAGAGCGTGGGCCTTCGGAGCCCATGGTCGCGGGTTCGAATCCTGCCGGCCGCGCCACCTCCAATTAACTTATCAATTATTTAGTAGTAGATGATAGTGGTGACTGGTTCTTGGAAAAGACTATACTTTATTGTGACTCGACTGGACGCGAGAATACTGAGCTCGTTCTTGCTGCTGCTAAGAAGCGTGCTATGGAGCTTAAAATAAGGGACGTGGTCGTCGCGACTACTCACGGCGGGACGGTGATTAGAGCGAAGGAGGTTTTTGGCGATCTTAAGCTGAATCTCGTCGCAGTTGGTATCTCAGAGGGCTACAGGGAGAACGGTTGGTGTTTTACAGATGAGGAGAGGCGGCGCCTAGAGAAGGCAGGGGTAAAGCTACTGGTTGCAAGTCATGCGCTTGGTGATGGTGTCGCAAGCAGTTTCACTGAGAAGAGCGGTGGGAGGAGCATCGAGGAAGTCGTCAGAGATACCTTGTATCGCTTTGGGCAGGGGATGAAGGTATGCGTCGAAATAGTATTAATGGCTGCAGACGCAGGATTGATTTCGATGGGTGGTGAGGTGATGGCCATCGCGGGGACCGGAGAAGGGACGGACACTTGCATAGTTGTTAAACCAGCTTATCCTAGAAAATTCTACGAGTTTGAGATAAGAGAGATAGTAGCGAAGCCAAGGAATCTCACTTAAGGATGTTGGGTCTTTTCAAAGTTCGCGCGCGTTGTTGTTGAGAAAAAAAATCAATCAGAGTTATGGTTTGTACATGTAGGGGAATGCACCGTAGATCTTGATGCCGAGTATGAGGTTTTCGATTGTGATGTATTCGTTCGGTTGGTGGGCTACGCCGCTTATGCTTGTACCGTAGCCAAGACTCGGTATGCCAGCGATCTTGCTTGTACTTATGCCGTCAGTTCCTCCAGTCAGAATCTTGACGCTGGGCCTTTTCCCTGTGGCTTTCCTTATCGTTTTTAAGAACTGCTTTGCGAATTGGGTATTGGGGTCTTCGTAGAAGCCGGCCTGATCACCGAGCTTACCGCTGGCTTTGGCGTGGTTCTCTCTCCCAGCTATGACCTCTACGCCGGGGATACCCGCAGCTTTGACGAGGTGGTCGATCTCCTTCCTCACGGCTGAGACACTGGCGCCGGGTGTTAGTCTGATATCGAATTCCGCTTCAGCATAGTCGGGAACGACGTTGATTTTAACACCACCGTTAATGATATTACATGTTACGGTTGGGTAGTTGAAGAGATGTTTGACGGCTTTTCGGTGATCCGGTGTCTTCGCATCATTCAGGTAGAACTTTATGCTGTCTTTGATGGGTTTTTCGAGTTCCTTTGGTAGATCTAACTTGAAATTGCCTATCTTGTAGACCTCGGGGATGACTTTGAGGAGCTTCATGATGGCATTGTCGCCTAGGTACGGTTGGCTGCCATGAGATGTCTTACCTTTAGAAATTAGGCGAGTCTGTGCTCCGCCTTTGCAGCCTAAATCGATGCTCGGGTGATCTTTGCCTCCACCGTTGCCGTCTCCTATTACGCAGACATCTCCCTTTAAACGGCCGGACTCAGCGAGCCACTTCGCCCCAGCTCCGCCTCCGATCTCTTCGTCGGCGGTGAACCAGAACTCGACGGGGTGGGGGAGTCTCATCCTGCTGAGAATGCGTGCACTAACTAATGCCGCTGCGCAGCTTCCCTTCATATCGCTGCTGCCTCTACCGTGGACTATATCTCCCTTGATGATACCATCGTAGGCGGGGTAATTCCACGCCTCTGGCTTACCTTCAGGGACTACGTCGAGATGACCCACCCAAAGTATTTTGTTCTTTGACTTACCGTGTAGCTTTGCTACAATATTTGGTTTCTTCGGGTCTTGCGCATGGACATCGTGTTCTATACCATATTTTTCGAGGTACTCCGCAATGTAGTGGACAACCTCCTCGGTGCGCCCCTCAGGGTGAGCTGAGTTGAATTTTACAAGCCCTGAGGTGAGCTCAGCGACTTCCTTTCCCGCCTTATCGGCTTCTGAGAAAATCCTTGATACACTCATACGAGTGAAAGAGAGTGGAAGATGGTTTTATTACCTTCGTGCGCGCGCGATTAAATTAATCTCCATTTATCCAGAAGATTTAGTCACCTTTATCAAAACTTTTCCTAGGAAATTCGAGGAAGTAACTGGAAGCGCGCGCGACCATTTTCACCCGCTGCTCCTCTTATGTCCTGAACCTATAATAGCCACGCACGCGTAGGTATCATGAAAGAGTGAATTGAAAGTATGCCCACGAATAGAATGACGAAGAAGAAGGATCATGATAGAAAAGCCCATAAGAAGGAATTGAAGGGGGATAGGCTTCGACGCGCGCCCAAAAAGACCGAAGATACCCCGATAAAAGCTTAATTTTTGAAGGATCATGCGCGCGATGATGTATGAAGAATATATCGTCGCGCGCATCTTAAACCCAATGTCAGCCACCATCCACAATTATTATTCTTACCATTGATTACGTATAATACACTCATGCTTGTATGCACACCTACCTTAGGGTTCTCTGCCTTTAGCTTCGCTTTAAAATCTCAGTTAAGTGCGCGCCGATGATCGTGGTGGTGGGTAATACTTCTTCGTCCCGCGAACTGACTTCAACCCATCACGAAGTCGATCGTCAAACTTCTCGGATTCGGTCGGTAGTCTGTAACCCTTCTTCTCGTCTTTTATTTTCAAGGTCTTCACCTATTGTAGTATTAGTTTAAGCTCCTGGGATATGAAGTCACGTGCGTCGCTTTGCATCAGATAGACCCAGTTTGATCAATCCGTTTACATAGTCATCGACGGATTGACCTAACCTATCCGCGTGTTCCTTGAGCTGTGCATAGAACTCAGGGCTAAAGTAGACTCTGCGCGTTCTGGGTTTCTTCTCCAATTCATTCACCTCGACACAGAGTGAACCAATCAAATATATTAAGATTAAGGATGATATGAAACTATACGGTAGGTTGGTTATGCGGTAGTTTGGTAGAACGGTAGTCTAAATTTTACTAAGAAGCTCTGATTTTCTCTTATTATATTCCTCTTCTGTAATCAGTTTTTTATCGTATAACTCCTTTAACTTCGCCATTCTCTACGTCATATCTCCCTGGTTGACCTCAGCTACAACCGGTTTTTCAACTGGAGCCTTTGTATCATCCCTCGCTCCATAAATCATAACGACGATTCCAACAATTACGCCGATAAAAGAAGCGTACACATACCGCTCAATAGTTTAATAATTCGAAAGTTGTTGCGCGCCAAATAAAATCCCTAATTGGGCTTTTTGAGTTGAGAGTGTTTGGTAGGTGGGATAATAATTATATAAGAAAAGGACTCCAACTCCAAGAATTAAGAACCCGAAGAAAAAGGAATTTCTCATAATTACTTTTAGACGTTAACGATAATTAAAACTTTAGTTGTAGCGCGATAGACTCAACACACGCATATTTATCATATTAAATAATAAATTACTTTAAGTTACTTAACAGTTGTTTATGGTATGCTATGCTCCTCCAAGCGCTTAAGGAGGGCGTCCATCTTCTCGGGGAGTAGTTTCCTGATAGGTAATTGGTATGGGCATCGTGTCTCACATGCTCCACAGTCGAGGCACGCATCGACCTTCGGTGCAGTCTCCCTGGTCTGCTTCACTATACTGTTGGTCCACCCCATTCGTCGAAGACTGCTCATCTCGGTGCGCAAGACAAAGCTGATTGGGATGCCGGCTGGGCAGGGTTGGCAGTAGTCGCAGGCGGCGCAGAACTCGTTGCCGAGGGCGACCCGGTCTATCTCGATGGAGTCGAGTTCGTCCTTCGCTAGTGTGAGGTCTTCACCGCAGACGGCAACGTTTTCCTCGACTTCTGTAACACTCTGCATTCCGGGTATTGTGCAGTTGGCGTTCTCGTTCGCGAGGACGAATTTGAGGGCGGTTCGGGCGTTAGTGAATGCCCCTCCACCAAACGGCTTCATGATCACCGTACCTATATCCATCTTCTTGCAGAGAGGAAGTAACTCCCTCGAGGGCTCTAGGGCAATGTAGTTGTACCCAACCATGATGGTCTCGAAAGGACTACCTTCGTTCATGATGCTAGTGAGGAATGTGGGGCTATGACTAGTCGCTCCTATGTGGTGGGCAATTCCCTCCTCCTTAATCTTGAGAAGCTCCTCAAGAACCCCACCAGGAGCTTGAAGGGTCTTATATGTCTCCAATCCAACGTTGTGGAGCTGGTATAGATCGAGGTAATCGGTCCTCAGGTTTTTGAGGCTTGTCGCGAGATTTTCGCGGAGCTCCTTGCCCGTCTTGGCATGGCTCTTCGTGGCTATGTAGACGTTATCCCTAACGTCTTCAAGGGCTTTCCCTATACGCTCCTCACTAGTCGTGTAGCCACGTGCGGTGTCATAATAGTTGATGCCTAGTTCGTAGCACCGCTTTACTACGCTGATCGCTTCCTCCTCAGAGATCCTCTGTATGGGTATCCCACCGAAACCAACCTCGGTGACGTAGAGCCCTGTTTTCCCTAGCCTCCTTTTCTTGAGAGCCATGAAGGAGGGTGAGCGATGAGCCTTAATAAATGGTTCACTGTCTAAGCTATCCCATGAGCAATCCAGTCACCCGTGATAGTCCAGGGGAAACGGTGCTACTCATGGGAAATGAGGCGATCGTTCGAGGAGCGTTAGAGGCTGGAGTCAGGATCGCGGCCTCGTATCCGGGGACGCCAGCCTCTGAGATAGGTAATACCCTCGCCGAGATTGCTAAAGATGTGGGCATTCACTTCGAGTGGTCGACTAACGAGAAAGTAGCCTTCGAGGTAGTTTACGGTGCTTCAATGTGCAACCAGCGCGGGCTGGTGAGCATGAAACACGTTGGTCTCAACGTGGCGTTGGACATCATGGAAATGGCGGCGTTGAGGGGCGTGAAGGGTGGCCTCGTCTTCGTGAGCGCTGATGACCCTAGCCAGCACAGCAGTGGGCAGGAGCAGGACCAACGATGGCTCGCAAAGCAGAACTGCGTTCCTGCTATTGAGCCCAGCGACCCCCAGGATGCAAAGGACTTTACAGTCTACGCCTACGAGCTCTCCGAGAAGTACAAGCTTCCAGTCATGTTACGAACAGTGACCCGTATCAGCCACATGAGGAGCAACGTCAAGCTCGGTAAGCTTCAGAAGTTAGACCGTGAGGCGAGGTTTGATTTTGATCAGTTTAGCTACGTCGTGGCGGGCTTCAACAAGCTCTTCTATGGGGGGGAGAAGGAGGCGAATGAGAAGATCGCCAAGATAAAGGAGGAGTTCGATACTTCGCCACTCAACAAGTTGACGATGACAGGTAGAGAGAAGGTTGGCGTAATCGCCGCTGGGCAGACATATAATTACGTCATGGACACCCTCGTCAAACTTGGTGCGAAGGAGAAGGTAGCGGTTCTCAAGCTTGGTACATCCAACCCCCTCCCTGAGGGACTCATCACCAAACTCCTCAAGGGCGTCAAAAAGATCCTGGTCACAGAGGAGCCGGATCCATTCGTCGAGTTACACGTCAAGGCACTGGCGAAAGACGTTAACCCGGCAGTGAAGCTCTACGGGCGTATGAGCGGTAAGCTTCCCAGTGAGGGAGAGTTGATGCCCGTGATTGTAGACGCTGTCATCGCTGAGATGCTCGGAGAGAAGCTCCCGAAGAATACACGATTGGAGTTGGAGAATGAGGCAAAAGACATGATTTTTAGCAGAATGCTCACCGTCTGCGCTGGCTGTCCTCATAGGTCGAGTATCTATGCTTTAAAACGTGCCGTGAAGGCTGTTAAAGGAGACATCCATAAAGTCGTGATAAATGGCGACATTGGTTGTTACGGCCTTGCCTGGGCGCCGCCTATAAGCTACGAGGATACCTACTTCTGCATGGGTGCGAGTCTTGGAGTCAGCCAGGGGATGAGCCAGGTTGGGGTAGACTCCATCGCTTGGATCGGGGACGGCACTTTCTTCCACGCAGCAATACCCGCACTTATGAATGCTGTCCAAACGAAGACAAATATTAAAGTCGTCGTCGCAGACAACGGTGTCACCGCAATGACCGGGTTTCAGCCTAACCCCCAGTCTGGCAAGACAGCGATGGGAGAGCCCACTAAGAGCGTCCCAATAGAGGCGATCGCCAAAGCAGTAGGCGTCGACCACATCGAGGTAACCGACGCATACGACACTAAAGCGACCGAAGCAGCCTTCAGAAAGATGCTGCAGACCGACGGAGTCGCCATGGTTGTGAGTAGGCGCATTTGCGCCACTGAGGCCATCCGTCAGATGAGGCCCAAGCGCCCCGTACAATACGAGGTTGACGAGTCGAAATGCGTAGGCTGTAAACTGTGCTTAAGCACCTTCGGGTGCCCGGGCCTTAACTTCGATGAAGAGAGGAAGAAGGCTAGTATCGACCCGACGATCTGCATGGGTTGCGGGGTCTGCGCCCAGGTGTGTAATATGGGTTGCATTCATAGGAGGGATGCTTGATGGAGACGACTCGCGTGGTCATTGCGGGTGTCGGTGGTCAAGGTACCCTTCTGGCGACTCGTCTTATTGCTGAGACCGCGATAAAGCAGGGGCTCAATGTTCGTATAGGTGAGACATATGGGATGGCTCAGCGCGGTGGTCCCGTTATGGGTCATATTCAGATCGGTGAGGCTTACTCACCCCAGATCAGGCCAGGGGAGGCAGATGCACTACTGGGATTCGAACTCGCTGAGGCGACCCGCAGAGGGGTCACCTTCATGAGGAAAGGGGGACTTGCCATAGTCAACAGTAAGAAGATCCCTCCAGTAGAGGTCATCAGCGGGATGCGTAGGTACCCGAGTGAGAAGGATCTTCTCAGGCTACTGAGGCGAGTGAGTGGAAAGGTCGTTGTCTTTGATGCTACGAGTCTCGCGGAGAAAGCGGGAGATCCCATTTCCACAAATATTGTAATGTTGGGGGCGCTTATCGCTTCGAACGTTCTTCCCTTTGGAGAGAAGGAAGTAACTGTTGTTATGAAGGAGTCTATCCCAGCTAGGTTCCTGGACTTAAACACGAGAGCGTTCAAGCTCGGGGCAGACGCCTTTAATAAGGCTTAGATCGATAAATTGTCAAATTTTTTCCAGAAGTGCGTGGGTATCTAATTCGTCTACAGGAGGGTTTAGGGATGTTTATCCTTCCCAGAGCTTATATGCGAGGGGGCTTATCTCATCGGCTCTCTGTTTAAGGTAGTGGTGCTCAGGTATTCGTTCCCATATGCCCTCAGCCGTCTTCTGGGTATCTTTTAGGAGTTTTCTCTCGTCGATTGTTGTTAGCTTCCCTTCTTCCACCACTATTTTGCCGTTTACTATCACCCATTTGACGTCGTTGCGTTGGCTGCTGTTAATGAGGTTCTTTATAGGGTCACGATAGGGGACGCCGTTGAAACTCTCCATGTCAACTATAGCGATGTCAGCGAGGGCTCCCGAGGCAAGGATGCCTAGATCACTGCGGCCTAGTCCCTTTGCGCCTCCAAGGGTGGCGCTATTGAAGATGTCTCTACTTGTGCCGCTGTGACAATCCCAGTCAGCCAGTTTAGAAGTATAACTAGCTAGCCTCATCTCGTTGAGGAGGTCTTGAGGCACCGTGTCGGTGCCTATGCTAACGTTGACTCCTGCCTTCAGGTAAGTTGTGTGGCTGTGCATCTTGTTCCCGCGTTTAATGAATACGAGTGGGTCGTGACTCACTGTTGCACCGCTCTTAGCGAGTATGGCGAGGTCTCCACCATCTACTGGAGGGTAACTTACGAGCGGGTGGCCTGTTATTGCCCAGCCATGGCCGATTATGAGGTCTGGTCCGAGCAGCTTCGTGTCGTTTAGGAGTTCGACTGGAGTTCGACGATACATTCTGATCATGTTGTTGAACTCTACTACCCACTGGCCAGCGTGAATTGTGACGGGTACCTTTAGCTCGTTCACCTTTGCGCGTATAGCTTTCTGTAGTTCAGTGCTGCACCTGTCGACCGTGTCTCCGTAAATTGCGGGCATAAGACGTCCCTCGCAGGCGCCCTTGTGAGTCTTAACGAATCTTTCCGCATCGTCAAGTTTCTTTAGTCCTGTTTCTATGTCGAGCCACCTTGTTCTGAGATCAGCTGCCTGACTTCTTTCCCAGGTCCCGTCGGCTACTATTGGACTCTCTGTAGCCCGAATGCCCAGATCATTGATAACTCTCACAGTTTTGTCGACGCCAAGATTTTCTAACATGCCGATCTCGACTATTGTGGTGTTACCGCTCTTGAGGCACTCTGCGAGGCTGAATTTTGCGAAAACCTCGTAGTCGGGTTCCCTCATCGCTTGGCTGAGGGCTGTGAGGTTTTCTCCAAGACTACTCATGTAGAAGTGGCGAGCTCCTGTGTCGTCTATGAATCCCTTGTCCTTTGGAGCGGTCGAGGCGTGGATGTGAGTGTTTATTAGTCCTGGCATGATGAGCCCTGTAGAGGCGTCGATCCACCTATCGACCTTCCCTTCATAGCTTTTGCCAACGTGCTTGATCCTCTTCCCATCTACGATCACTACGCCATCGCGTATGATCCTGTGTTCGACGCCGTCGAAACCGACGACGAATTTACCCTTGATTCCGAGAGACATAGTTATTATTACTCTTTATCGCTCGCGCGATTACAGGTAACAATCAGTTGGAAGTGAGGATAAGATTATGGTCTAAAATTACACAGACATTTCTACGCGCACGCAATAGTTTTATAAATTTTTCTTATCAAAAAGACTTAACCATCTCACATTAAATCCTCAATTGAGGCGATGTAGTGAATCGGTTGCATCTATCCGCTATTCTCGCTGTGGCTCTGATCATTGTACTCATTGCTCGGATGAGCTTACCCCAAAGCAATGATCTAGACATAGATGAAGTCAAGTCTGCCATTAGGAACGTCACCATTGGGGTTATCCCAGGCTACGAGGGAACCCTGCCCGCCTACAAGCTCCTCTCCAGCCTCGCCGAGGACGACATCAACAATTATTGCGTTGAGAGGGGACTCAACTTTAGGTTCTGATTCAACTTAAGTGACCCTGTAGAGATGGCCCAACAGGCGCTTACTTACACGAAGGCATTCCGGGCAGCTGGTGTCGACATGATCATCGGATATGCGTGGTCCTCCCACCTCTGCAGTGGTGCCAGAGCCTATGGATACAACAAGACGATGGTGCTAATGACCCCCAGCGCTCGAAGCTCCATCTACTCGCTTCGCAACGACACCCTCTACCACCTCTGCGTCCTCGAAGTCGATCCCATCGAGACGACCCTGAAGGCCATGAAGGACAGTGGCGTGAAGGCATACCTGCTGATCTACAATCCTGAATACGGTAGCTCGGAGTCCCTAGTCTCCTTCATGCTGTACACTGTCAAGTCACCCAAGTTCGAGGAGAACAGGACTATGACATATAGCGACGATATACTAATCGACAGATTCATCGGTCAAGCTGACAGCGCCCTTGAGGAGATGATCAAGATCCATGGGAGGAACAGCACAGCTGTCCTCTGGTTCAGCTTCCCCTATTTGCTAGGCGGAGAGCGATTCTTGGCGGAAGCGGCTAATACGACGAGCCTCTCCTCGGTGAACTGGTATCTCTATGATGATACCTCGAGTCGGGGGACATACATCGGGCCCGATGCACAAGCTTAGGCTGATCAGCCTCGAGATGGTGTTCAAACCGAATCCGACCTACGACAGGCTAAACCGGATCTGGACTAACTCAACAATCTTCCCCAACCCACTGGGATACTACGACGTGAACATTTACGACGGGCTCTGGGTGCTAAGCCTATCGGCGATTAAAGCCAACTCGACTAAGCCGCTTGACATCATGAAGGTGCTACCCTCTGTGGCCTCGGACTACGTTGGGGCTACTGGGAGGTGCACGTTAAATGACACGGGTGCGAGAGCCGGCGCCGACTATGACATCTATGCATACTTCGAGGTTGAGGGTAGGACGCGTAATCTCCTCTGTGGCAGTTATCGCTGGGAGGAGAGTAGATTCACCTGGGATAACGGTCTCCTCGGGTGATGGGGAGCACACCTAAATTATTCATGGTCTTAGCTTAGGCGCGCGCGATTAAGCAGAGCTTTAAAGGCGAGTAGCAAGGCCAGCTTTTACTAAATATCTTAAAAGGATATGCTGAATATTTTTCATGATATGAGAACGGAACCAAGACGTAAGGATCGAACAATGAATACCTCAAGGGAGATGGAGCTCCTGCTGGAACGGATGCCGGTGGGTCGATTAGCTGTCACAACAGTGGATGGTCCATACATCGTCGCCCTGAACTACATGTTTCTTGAAGGCAGTATTTACTTCCATAGTGGACAAGCTGGCCGAAAGATCGAGGCGCTTCGGACCGATTCTCGGGTGTGCTTTCTTGTAGATGAGGTCGGGCCACAGATTCTTCATGAACAGGGCTGCGGGATTAGTCAGATATACAAAAGCGTCATGTGTTTTGGGAAAGCTGAGATCGTGGAAGGACCAGTTGAGAAGAGGCGAATCTTGGAAAAAATGGTGCGAAAGTTCGTGCCTAAAAATTATTCGTTTTCCCCCATGAAGGATCAGAAAATCGAGAAGACCATCGTCGTAAAGATTGTGATCGAGTCGATGAGTGGAAAAAAGAATGAACTCTCTTCGTCGCACACGGTTCTTCCCAATCGATAAATGCAGAAATATGTAACTCGCTGAGGTGGCTCTTAATCCTGCAGTCGAATAGAGTAGGTGTTTTAAGTCCTTTACTGAACTTCTATCCGATTGAAATGCCAGAGCCGAAGAAGAAGATGAACGCTGAGGAGGAACTCAAAGATATTTACACGAGACTCCACCCTCAGGTATTCTCTGAATTTGAGGAAGAGATGCCCAAGTACTGGGGCAGTAAGTGGAAGGCTAACACAAGTATAGGCAAGCTCCGCACAGTATTAGTTCACCACCCTGGAAAGGAGTTTCTTAGCGTCGGCAAGAAGACACCCTGGCCATCTCATGAGGCTAGTTTAGCCGCGTGGCGGATGACCTTCAAGCCCGATCTTAAAGAACTCATTGAGCACCACGAGAACATAGTTAAGGCATACAAGGACAACGGAGTCAAGGTTATTGTTAGGGATCCGGATCCTTTTGATCCACCCTATCAGGTTAAGGCAATCTACACCGACGACGTCTGTCACGCCGCTGTCTATGGCCAAGTCATCCTGCGCATGTATGATTGGATAAGGAAAGGAGAGGAGATTCCAACATACCAGACGCTTGCCAAGATCGGTTGTCCTGTCGTCGGGATGGTCACAGGTAACGGGATGGTTGAGGGGGGTCCGTGTGGATGGCTCGATGAGAAGCACCTACTCATCGAAGTCCATTACCCCCGTGGCAACACCGCTGATCCTAATATTCATAGAGCCAATGAGAGTGGCCACGAGCAGTACGCGCGTATAGTGAAGATGCAAGATCCTGAAGTTGATATTCGATTAGGCCCTGGTTATGGGACTCGTAAGGGCACTATTCACTACAGCATGATAGATCGCCACACAAGTGTCGCTGATCCTAGTTTCTACGACCCTTACCTTGTAGATTGGATGAAGAGAGAAATGAAGTGGAAGTTCATCACTCCTCCCGACGACCTCGTAAGTATCGACACCCGTGGCTTCAAGAAGGGCCCCGACACAGGCGTTGTCTTAGGTCCCATGAAGATTATGGTTCCGACGGGGAGACCGAAGAACGTAAAGTGGCTCGAGTCAATTGGCGTAGATGTCACCGAGGTAGAGTGTAGCAGTTTGGTTCGCCCGAGGAATAGTGGAAGCATACACTGCACTAGTGGGAGTCTTGAGCGCGACCAGGAGCCCTGTGACTAATCTTTTAATGTTATCTCTCCTCAACCTACCACATGAAAAACAATGTGCCCCTATCGACGACTTCAGCCATCTGCTTGGCAATAGTCTTCTGCTCCTTCCTTACAGTCTCCATATTCAACTATCCGCGTCCTTGGAGTCCTATGACTACATTCCTAAGTGACTTTGGTAACATGAAGGTAAGCCCGTTAGGCTCCTTATTCTATAATGCGGGATGTATTATGACGGGGGCAGCAACTGTGGCCTTTTACATTGGCATGAGTGATTGGGAAGCCAATGATAAGAGAATGCTACTACTCGGTGCTGTAAGGGTGCTAGGAATCGCCTCAGGTGTCGCTCTCGCCCTTATAGGCTTATACTCTGAAGACTATCCGTCGCTACACAGGTTCTGGAGCTTCGCTTTCTTCACATTGAACTTCTTTTCGATCATACTCATCAACGCCTCGCTTATCGGGAGAAGAGACTATGGAAGCTCAACGATGATCGTCGGTTTTGGACTCACAATTGTAACGATGGTTTCATTCCTTGCCTGGGGCGGCACACCCTCGGTGGAGTGGTTCACGGTCTTCTCGTCGATGACTTTTGCGGTACTGCTAGGCTACGACTTGTACAGAAAAAATCAGGAAAAAACTATGTAGTCCGTTTATGATTTAGATGAGCGAGTTAGCCCATCATATGCACGCACAAAATAATTGCTTTCATGGCGATGCTAGCTTTAATATCATGTGTATTGATGGGGGTATTTGCTCTGAGGGTCGAATCAATAGTTAAGATGTTTCGTTAGTCGCCGCTGTATCTGGCCTTCATCTCCGCCATCTTGCCACAGCTGAAGCGCCCTTCTGGGCATTTACCTAGCTGGACGCAATATGGCCCTGCTTCACGATAGAAGACGGGTTCGACTTCCCGAACCCGTTGGAGAATCTTTTTAGCTATCTCCTTGATCTCCCACTGCGCCCTGTTACAGAGTCGTAAGCCAAAAAAATGCATTAGACTTCTCCCATCCATAGTCATGAGGAGGCTAGTCTCGACAGCGTTTGGGAGAACGAAGCGGGCATCTTCTCTTGGTACACCCACTGTTACGAGTTTCTGATAAACTCGACTCGCCTCCTCGATGAAGGCTTCGAATTCACCTCCAGCTTTTTCAGCCACTTTGAGAGGCGTAACGATATGATCCTGTAACTTCTTTATCTGAACGTATCTCTGACTTTGCTGGCTAAAGCTGGCGACTCTATGGCGTACGAGTTGGTGACTGCTTGCCCTGCTCACCCCCTCGATGGCGAATGTGTAGGAAAGGTGACTGAGGAACTCGCTCTCAGCAACCTCTGAAGCGGGCAACGAAGCCAACAGGCTGTCGCTTTGAGTGTAGCTCAGCAACTCTATCTTCATCTCATTCGCCTCGCGAAGGTATAGATTGAGGGAGCTACATTAGAAATCGATTCAAGCAGTAGCTTATAGAAATCATCCCCCATTGCTTGGGATTCAAGTACGGTTCGTAGATTCGCGCTGACGAGCCACCGATTTGAGCTAAGCCTCGTAAATGTAAAGAATCTATTTGTTAACAGAATCTTGAGGACCTCTCCCTCACTCGCTTCAAGAAACCAGTTCAACCTGTTATGCTCGAGAATGCTTCCGTGCTGGACCTCTAGCCGCTCTACTACCTCAGCTACCTTCTCGGGGTTTGTGGAGAGCCTGTGAAAGAGGGTTGAGGGTGCTACCCCGCTCGTCGTCGTGAGCATAGCGGTAGCGATGATTGTCTCCACCGCGGGGGTTGAGGCGAGTAGCCTGAGGTTCAATGGATGTTACACCGGTGGCATACTACTTTTCTTCGGCTTCGCCTTTACATCAGCTGGGATGTCTATTGCCCTAACCACATTCATTGAGTTTATTAAATAAACTGGGGTTCCGTCGGGCTCGAATTGCTTGAGCCTCTTAACCCCCCTGACGATCAGTTTGACCTTGAGCTTTGTTCCGTCGCTAAGCTGGTAGACGTTCCAGTGTTCCTCGACCTCAGTGAAGTCTAAGTCGACACTGTCCGCAAGTGCATCTGATGGTATAGCCATAACAGTACCCAACCAGTCTATTAGGCGTCGGATATTTCATCTTTAGCCTAGTCTAAGACGTATAATCTTCTTTGCACTATCGCAGCAGAGATCAGCGAGACCAAGCTGCGCTTCGAGCTGCTCGATTTTCTCGATCCTGCTAGTCGTAGCAGGTGTAGATGGGACGGCTTTGCATCCCTCTACCCTATGAGCGGTTAGTGAGTAAGTACCGATCGCTCTCGCTCTGTCCTCGATCTCAACCTTGTCTAAGCCGATAAGTGGGCGGAGGATGGGCATAGTGACAGCTGAGTCAAGAACATACAGATTATCAAGTGTCTGACTAGCTACCTGTCCTAGACTCTCACCTGTAACAATCGCCTTAGCTTTCTTGTACTTACTAAACTCTTCAGCGATTCTATACATTGACCTTTTACAGAGGATACAGGTGAATCGTGGCTCGGGTGACTCCAGTATACGTTCCATAATGAGACCCATCTGTGCCGAATAGAGTGAGAATCCCTCGATGGGGGCGTATTTTATCATGGCCCTGGCTGTCACTTCGGCTCTTCGGAGGTAGCTCTCCCCAACATAGGGGGTTTGGTCCATAAAGAGTGGGTAGACCTCGACCCCACGTTTCATGGTAAGCCATGTAGCAACTGGGCTGTCGATGCCCCCGCTGAAGAGGGAGACAGCTCGTCCCTGGGAGCCGTAGGGGAGACCCCCGACACCTTTTACGACAGTGGAGTAGATGTATGAGTTTTTGTCGCGTACTTCTATGCCTATCGTCACGTCTGGAGATGTAAGGTTCACCTTGACGCCTCTATTCTTGTAGGCTTCTAATATAGCGGCGCCAGCTTTCACTGCAACGTCCCGGCTTCCATAAGGGTGTTCTCCAACTACCTTCGGCCTAACGGCGAAGGAGTTGCCCTCTTTCAAGGAGTGGTCAGCTACCTCAACAGCCAGGGATACAACTTCATCTAGACCGCTCCCAGTCTCCATGGAGGGGATGGCGTGGACAACTCCAAAGACTTTGGCAACTATCTCAGCTGCTTCAGGCGGGGCACCATCAACTATGATCCTGCCGAATTGCCTCCTAGACTTCACCTCAATGTAGCCCCCTTTTTTTAAGCTGTAATCGATCTGAGTGGCGAGTCTCCTCTCAAGTGTGGCGCGCACGTATCGACTCTTTAGGGCTATCTCGTTGTAGGCTGCAAGTATGGGCATATCAATTGGCTCTACTCTATGGAGCCTGATAAGTTACGCGGGATACTCTTTTAAAACGTGAGCTTCTTCACACTCTATAGGGTGCAATGAGTTGTCTTTTTGGGAGGAGTGGGAGAAGCGTAGAAAGCGCGGCTCGCCGTTCATCTTCCCCGACTTAGAGAGGATGATCGAGGAGATGGAGAAAGAGATGGCTGATGTCTTCAAGGATTTAGAGGGTCAGATTCCCGAGGACCTAGCTCAAGAGCATATCCTCCCCGACGGATCCGTGAAGAAGGAGTATGGTCCCTTCGTCTACGGTTACTCGGTTAAAATTGGACCCGATGGGAAACCGGTCGTTCGCGAGTTCGGTAACATGAAGCCTAACACGAGTGTTGGAGAGGATAAGAAACCCCTTAGTCTCCAGGAGGCGAGGGAGCCTCTTGTTGACATCATCCAAGAACAAGACCAGATAAAGATAATAGCAGAGCTTCCGGGTGTCGAGAAGGAGGACATACAGCTCTATGCTACGGAGAAGGCGCTGACTATCGACGTCACTAGCCCCGAGCACAGATACCACAAGGAGTTGGAGCTCCCCTTCGAGGTGGATGAGGACTCAGCGGCGAGTACATACCGGAATGGAGTTTTAGAAACGGTCATCAAGAGGAAGCTTGAGAAGGGTTCGGGGAGGACAATAAAGATTCAGTGAAGCATCTGAGTAGTAACTCTCTATAACCCGCTTCACTCACGCTCAGATTCTTGGCGACGAATAATGCGAATTCTATTATATATTTGAAGATTATAGCCATGCGTAATGCGTGCGCTTTTTTTTATCCCAATTTAATCGCTTCGCGCGCTCGCCCCGATGAAGGTATTAAGAGGTTAATGTACGAACATTGTTGTTGTGTTAGTTAGATGAGTCCTGAAGGTTTCCCCAAGGTTTTGCCCATGCGTCAAAGGGCCAACATTATGAACAAGGTGCTCGCGGATCGCCTAGAAACGGTGCTACCCGTGGCCATGCGAGAAGCAGGCATCGATATGTGGTTGATCATCTGCCAAGAGGACAACCTAGATCCGGTCTTCGAGTCCATGATACCAATGGATACGTGGTGTCCCATACTGCAGATACTGGTCTTCTACGACAGAGGCCCCGAGGTCGGGATAGAGCGGATTAACGTATCCATGACGGACACTAAAGATTTGTACAAGACGCCCTGGCCGGGGAGGAGGCACCATAGTGAGCAGTGGGCCCTGCTGCGTAGTATCGTGGAGGAGAGAGACCCCCGGCAGATAGGTATCAATGTAGGGCACGTGCAGTGGGCTGCAGGGGGGCTTACCCATAACCTGTACAACCAGCTTGTGAAAGCGTTGCCCAGGAAATATGTTGACCGACTTGTCTCGGCAGAGGCGTGCGCTACAAGGTGGATGGCTACTCTAAGTGACGAGGAGGTGACCCTCTACGAGCACGTCATGGACGTGGCCCATGCGTTGATAGCGGAGTGTTACAGCCGCGAAACAATTGTACCGGGCGTGACCACAGCACAGGATTTAGAGTGGCACTACTGGCAACGGTGCGCAGACCTGGGGATAGAGAATGCGTTCAAACCCAGCTTCTACCTCATTAGGAGGGGGTCGACCGGGCAGCTCTACGGGGGCGTGGATCCAGTAATCAGGGCTGGGGACCTCATTAGGTGCGACGTAGGAATCAGGTACCTAGGCCTCATCTCGGACCACCAAGAGTGGGTATACGTGCTTAAGCCGGGAGAGAAAGAAGCCCCAGAGGGACTTAGGACACTGATGGCTGAGGGAAACCGACTCCAAGACACATACATGACGGAGTTTAAGCGAGGACTCACAGGGGACCAGCTCCTCAACAATATACTGAGCAAAGCAAAGCTGGAGGGCATCCCCAATCCGAGGGTGTACAGCCATAGCTTGGGGCGGCTCCTCCATGAGCCTGGACCCCTCATTGGGTTACCTTGGGAGCAGGAGAGGAATATTGGCCGCGGTGAGGTACAACTGGAGCCTAATTACGCGTTCACTATGGAGCTGTCTGTAGAGGGGTCTGTTCCGGAATGGAGTAGCGAATCTTTGAGATTCGCATTGGAGGAGGACGTGGTGTTCACAGCGTCTGGGTGTCGGCTTATGGGTGGGAAACAGAACAAGTTTTTCCTGGTCTAGGTCTCAGTGCATGTAACTTGTATGAGATGAAGGATCCAAAAAAATGGATGGACATGTGCAAAAACAGAATAAGCAAATGATTTATAGAAAAAGCCCTGAACCACAAACGGTGTAGACTTGAAGCCCTTGAGAGGAGTAATTTCGTTGCCTCCCACACCCCTTACAAGGAAAGGTGAGGTAGACCTCATAGACCTGAGGAAGGTCATTGACTACCAGTTTGAGAATGGCTGCGATGGAGTCGGCGTCCTCGCTGGCATAGGAGAGGGATACCTTGTGTCGACCTCCAACTGGAATAAGGTTGTTAAAGCAGCCATAGACCACATCAACGGGAGGGGTCCCCTCATAGTTGGCTGCGCTGCGATGGGAACCAGCCCAGCTATTGAGCTTATCAAGCAAGCAGCCGATCTAGGGGCAGACGCCATTCTCAGCTTCAACCCCATAGGCTACCGAAGATACACACCAGAGGAAACCTATAAGCACTTCAAATCCCAGGCGGAAGCCGCGGACATAACCCTCGTCCCCTACGCTAGGGAAGACGATCTCATAGCTCCAGATGTGATAAAGCGCCTCGTTGACGAAGGACTTATCAGCTATATTAAATGGGCTTACAGGAGCTGTGGTATACTACAGCAGATTGTTAACTCCACGGGGGATCGACTCTACAGGTTCTGTGGCGCAGACCCGTGGACTCTCCGTTACATACTCTTAGGCTGCCAGGGGATAATGACCGCCACCGCATCGGTGCTTCCCACTGAGAACGTCGAGCTTCTCAGACTTGTGAAGGCTGGGAAGATAAAGGAGGCCCGCGAATATTGGTACAATAAATTCCTCCCCTGGAACGACTCGGGTTTCTATGAGAACTGGCAGTGGGCTCATAAGTATGCCCTCAAGTTAATGGGAGTCATTAAAACCGATGAGATGGTCATGCCTCAGGCGAAAGGCGCTGATTACCATAAAAACGAGATCGAGGCACTCCTCAAGCACCTCGGGAAAATTTAGTCGCCTTTTTACCTCTACGTCTTCTCGAGAGAGGTCATTTAATCTATAAGCAACGAGTCTTTACCACGATCAAGCCTTTTGATGACCCCGATCACGTGCGCGTTATAAGCCTCCTGATCTATCTGACGGTCGCGCGCGTAAACGCTAAACCTATCCAAGGCTCTGATTAATCATGACATACTTCGAAAAGATACACGGCTACTCAAGGGATGAGCTTCTTAAGATTGACGTCGACTCCCTCAGGAGCTTACTCCACGAGAGGACCCACCACGGGATCGAGGTCATGATATATAGGATCCTGAAGGGAAAGCTAAAGAAACCCCAAGACTTCGGTCTTCAGGCGAAGCGTCTCCTCGAGATCTGGGAGGAGAGGAGATTGCCCATCGATACGCCGGACATTCTATGGTGTAAAAAATACATCGATATAGCTCAAAGGCTCAACGCAGGGGAACGGGTTGAACTCGGAACCGAGTTGCCTGAACCATTCAACGAAAAGGAACTAGAAACGGTAAAAAAACTGCTATATGAGAGAAGATCGATTCGCCAATTCAAAGATAAGCCAGTTCCCGATTGGATGATCAGGGAGATCCTATACGCAGGACTGATGTCTCCGCAAGGATGTAACGTAGACTCTAGAAGGTTTCTTATCTTACGGAGTGCCGAGGAGTGGAAACTGGTAAGCAGCGACTTGCCGGTTGAGAATTGCATCATGGTCGTAGTTTGTCAAGACATGAGGGTCTATAAAGCTCTGAAATTCGATAAGAGGGCTCCCCAAAACATCTTCTACGATGCAGCAGCGGCTGCTGATCACATCTGCTTAATGGCACACGCCTTGGGTCTAGGTGCGTGTTGGATGACCCATGGTGAGGAGACTCAAATAAGGCTGAGACAGCACTTCAACCTGCATGAGGATTTAGTTAGCCGTCTTCACTTAATCGTGGGTTGGCCTGATGAGGCGCCTTTAAAGTCGATGAGAATGAGTTTAGAGGACGCGATCCTCAACAAATAGTGTCTGTGAGCGCGCGAGAGCACGCGATTCTTAACATTAGTCAGCACTGATCTCGAGGAGGATTACAACAAGGACTACGGACCACTAAGTAATCTATATAACCTTGAGGCATTCGTTTTAATGTTAGCCAATGATGTGAAGGCATTAGGGCGATTCGTGAGCGATCAGAGTTACACTGAGGCTAAGTGCAGAGTAATCATTAAATAATTGGTTACTCTAACTCCTTGGATCCGAGTTTATCGGCGATGCTTATGCTTAGCTGTATCTTCTTGTTTCGTTCAGCTTCCCTCACGTTTCTCTGGCTTATCCTCAGGTTCAGTACGTAGAAGACAACCGCTATTGCGACGCCCGTCGCCCCAGCGATATACGATACTGGCTGTAACACAACTAGGTCAACCATCACAGGTCACGTGTAAGAGTTAGCGTGAAGTGAGGATAAGCTATTCGTCTTCTTTCAAAATACTTGGTGTAAGATGAGGCTTATGCCAAAGTAGCTTTGGGTTAAGATTTTTCTAATCAGTTGGAACTCAGGATAAGACTATGGTCCACACACACGTTATTTTATATTTAATTTTTCCTGCAACGGCCTCATTTCTTCAGGTTTAACCCAAGGCTTACTAGCCCTACTTTTGTAATTACCATTTTCATCAAAAAAAAATGGGCGGTTTTTCTTATAATATTCAATAACCTCCATAATGAATGGAAGACTATCCGGCCGGCCAGGTCTTCCTCTTTCCCACATTTCCTTTTCCATTGATCCAAAATATGCCCACCAATTCATAGTATCGGTCAGCATCATCCCGTCAAGAAAATTGAGGTCAATCAGCCCCTTCCTCTTAAGATCGGCTAAGCCGAGAATCGACTTCCCGAAGGTGTTCCATGAAGCATAGAGGTCAGCATTGTTGTTCCAGTTATATTTTTGGTGGAAATCGTCATAATTGGTCCAATCCATGTTGTAAGAATCGTATCTTATTTTCGAGAACTCCTTGGTATTCTAATGATCAATTAGGGACATGTATAGCTGAGCCCTCCTCGTCTCAAGTTCCATCGCCCTGGCTTCCTCGGCTCGCCTGTTGGAGACTATGTAGCTCCTGACTCCTACTATCTGAACCAGCAAGTTGATGGTCTCAAGTTCAACCAATCAAGTTCACTGGTAACAATCAGGTGGAAGTGAGGATAAGACTATTGAGTCAAATTCATTTTAAACGGGGAAAGTCTTACTGATGGCATGAAGATTAGCCATCAAGTTAATACCATATTTAGACTCAACCGACTTAGCCTCAATCCCAATGGACGCTAATTGTTTAGCGATTGGGTGATCACCCAATTCAATCTCAGCGGACCCAACACTATCACTAATGCCAACCCTGCCCTTCATCTGAACAAGAGTCCAAGTCAACTTATCCCCCATCTTATTAAAAGCGTAAAAATCATCCTGTTTCTCCACACCAGACTGCTTCTTCACCGTGAACCTGACAACCTTCTTACCGTCAACATTGACTTCGCAGACCCTACTGCTCTTATCCTCACTTCCACCTGAGTGTAATCAGTGATGATTGTATGGTTGACTTAGCTTTGCTCCAGTCGGTGAGCTA
>JBGPRA010000012.1:0-23727 GCA_041489375.1 Bathyarchaeia archaeon
CTGGTTTTTTGTTTATTCTGAGAGTCAACCATACAATCCACGTTTATCGGTTATCGTGAAATGATAATAAGGTTATGCACGTGCTGCGTAGCTTCTCTGCTCACCTATACTAAGCCACGTGAACAGTTGAGTATCGGGTGGGACTCAGGATAAGGCTATTCAGGAAATCTGCATCTGACGCGCTCGTCTAATCTTATAATCAAACTTGTAGCCATGCTCAAGCTCATACTGCTTATTCATTTCGTTATAGAGAAACTCGAACCCAGGATACATCAAGGATTCGCCAGTCTCAGCTCCCCACTGCTTCATCATAGAACTAAACTTCTCCCAATATAATATCGGGCTGGAACGGAGGACCCCATAGATCAACTTTGGGTCAACGAGTTTATTCTGCAATATGATGCCTATGCCTTCGTAAGTATCAACTATATTCTGGAACTTTGGATACTCATCTAGGTTGGTCCCATATTTCTTGAAGTAGTCGGTATAGTCTTTCCACTCCCAGAACCAGGTTGTCTCCGCCCAGTCTCTCGTGAAGTTACGGTTGTTGACCCGGTCGTATATCTGCATGAGTAACTGTGCTTGGCGTGTTTCGAGGTTCTGCTGCTGAGTCTTCAGTGCGAGGTCCTGGGTCTCCTGCTCCTTCTTCTTCGCCTCTTCGGCTCGCTTGTTAGAGACTATATAGCTTCTAACTCCTATAACGGCGGCTATTGCGGTTGCTGATACTCCCACTATCTGAACCAGCAAGTTGATGGTCTCAAGTTCAACCAATCAAGTTCACTGGTAACAATCAGGTGTAAGTGAGGATAAGATTATTGCACGAAGGATGAGGCTTATGCCAAAGATACTTTGGGTTAAGATTTTCCGAGTATCAGGTGCGAAGCGCTCGATATAGAAAAAGTGCATTTAGGCCTTGCCCTTGAGCTTCTCAGCGCTCTCTCTGGCAAGCTCCAATGGAGGCTTCCTATCCTCACCAGGCTCATAGTGATTACCACCGAGCCGTTTCTTATGCTCCTCCTTAGCCTTCACAAGAATCTCTGGCTTAGTCATCAGGTCCAGAATGCTACCAGCCATCGTCTTAGCCGCAAATATTAGGCTCTTATGCCCAATACTCGAGCCGCTGCAAGCTACGAACTGCCAGCTGTGACCAGGTGCCCCAAGTATATTGCACGCGGTGCCAAACTCCATTGTGGGCACTATCCAGCTGACGTGAGAGACATCTGTGCTTCCGGGGGAGACCTCGCCATCGTCCCAAGCATCGAAGATATCGGATACTAGGTCGACATCGATGTACTTCTCCCAATTCGGCATCCGAGACTTTTTCAGGTTGTCGATCTTATTCTGCTTGGGAAAACTCTTAGCAATCTCGGCAGCGAACCTCCGCTCCTCCTCCGTGTACTTGGGTGCACCGACCTCCCTCATATTGGCAACGACTAGTTCGCTCAGAGTCCTGCTTGGGATCTTGTTGTAGCTTCCGCGGTCCATTTCTATCTTGACTTTGGTTTCCGTCATGAGGGTCGCTCCCTCTGCAATTTTCTCTACACGCTTGTAGATGGATTCTACCTGATCTATCTCAGGCGCCCGTACATAGTACCAGCTCCTCGCGTAGTCGGGGACCACATTGGGCTGGCCGCCTCCAGCCTCGATGACATAGTGGATCCTCGCCTTCTCAATAATATGCTCCCTGAGGAAGTTGACCCCCACATTCATCAGTTCAACAGCATCGAGGGCGCTCCTTCCCTGCTCTGGGTTTGCGGCAGCGTGCGCTGTCTTTCCATAGAAGTTGAACTTGACGTGAATAGTTGCGTTGCTGCTGGATAGTCCAGCTGTGTTTAAGGAGCCCGGATGATGACTCAGACAGGCATCGACGTCATTGAAAAGGCCGGCTCTAACCATGAAGATCTTACCTTGGAAATTCTCTTCAGCCGGGCAACCATAGAACCGTATCGTGCCTTTATGCCCACTTTTCTCGAGAGCGTACCGAACAGCGATGGCCGCGCTCATACTACTTACTCCGTGGATGTTGTGACCACAGCCATGACCCATGCCCCCCTCCACGAGGGCCTCCTTATGGGGCACAACCTTATTGCTGATGCCCGGAAGGGCGTCATACTCGCCCATGACGCCGATGATGGGCCTCCCGCTGCCCCATTCCGCGGTTAAGGCGGTTGGCATGCCAGCGACGCCGAGTTTGACCTTGAATCCGTGTTTCTCAAGGGTGTCTGCGACTAGCTTGCTGCTCTTCTCCTCGAGGAGCCCGTACTCAGCGAAGCCCCAGATATCGTCGCTTATTTTAGCTAGCTGGTCTTTGCTATCCTCAATCCACTCCCAAGCTGTTTCCTTCAACATAATAAGCCATCAAAAAAATTTTTACTAGAAGGGTAAAAAGTTATGCATGCAATGCGCGTTGTCTGGTTTCAAGGGTCTACCACGGTGCTTTGAGTATTAGTTCCTTCCTTATTGTTTGAATGTTCATCACTTAGTAGATTGCAGCCACTAGTACTCTTGATACTGCTATGTAGTAAGCGCATGCGAGTTCTTCAAGTCTTTAAAGAGTCGAAATAGGAATGGTTAACGGCGGCCTGCGCCGCCCCCGCCGCGTCCGCCACCGCCTCCGTGTCCACCGCCGCCACCTCGGCTTCCCCCTCCACGGTGGCCGCCGCCACTATGGTAGCTTGACCCGCTGCTTGCGTAGACTACTTTACGCCTCGCAGTGGTTATGGGGTAGAAGTGAGTATGAGCAACCATAGGTACAGAAGCCGCAACGAATTTCACGTTAAGGTTCTTCATAGCCTGGGCTACCTTATCACCCACCCCAAGAGCTGTACCGTATACCAGCCAGCTCCCCCACATCGACAGGTCCTCGGTACCATATTTCTGCATCTGGGATAAGTCGCTCAGGTTCGCGCGGAACGCCCCCCACTCAAGCTTCTCCTTGTACAGTCCAGGCCTGTACCGTCCCATGAGGAATACCGGGAAGCGGGATGCCACCGCATACTGGGCGATGATGACTATCCCG
The DNA here is from genome assembly GCA_041489375.1 of Bathyarchaeia archaeon. Taxonomy (GTDB): domain Archaea; phylum Thermoproteota; class Bathyarchaeia; order TCS64; family TCS64; genus UBA8941. The sequence goes on from JBGPRA010000012.1 coordinate 3,020, forward strand.
AGCACAGCGGGCACAAACATAAGGTAGGACGCGATGGACGCCCACAGCGATACGATGATTGAAATGACCACGAATAGTGCCCCGAGTGCAGCGATCACAAGAAGATACCTACTATTATCATTGAACTGCTCCTTCGGGATCTTCCGCCAATCATCCTTGAAAGCCCAAGATTCCACTGGATTCATCAATGTCGAGAGTTCACTCTGTGTTGCGAGGGCCTTCGCAGGGGGATTCTCATTGACGCTGATCTGCGTAGCCAGAGCGTTCAAAGTATCGGTGTCGAAGGTGGACTGAGTCGGAATAGCTGGATCAGGGATCGAGTTGTTCACGAGAAACTCTATGACTTTTTTCTCATACGCGTCCGAAACGTTTGTGTCAAGTATGTGTATCCGTAGACCACTTCCAATACTCATGGGTGGGTTTGCCTCACGAGGCTCAATCTTGATTTTTCCCCGGGTATCGAGGTCAAGTAGCGTAGCGTAGAAACCGTTTTCGTCGAATTTCAGCATCCCTTTATTATACACCAAGTTGACGTACCATGGCTTCCTGTCAGGGTTAGGTACTGTGCTCAGGTACGTAGGCACGGTGACATCCTCCTCTCGGCCGAATCTGAACCAGAGGCCTAGAAGCAGGAAGGGAATCAGGAGGACAGCTGCCTTGCTCAGGAGGTTGACAGTATAGGCCGTCCAGTATTTAGTACTGTATGACTGATTAGCTGATTCTGTGAGGGCCTTTGTATTCGACTCTTGGAATATTATACCCCAGGAGCGCCAGGGGGAGTTCGCCGAGGTCGCGAGCATCTCAACTTCCAGCAGCTCGTTCTCGGCTGAGTTGCCGATTATTACTACATCGCTGCCTGACTTGGTTATCTGTAGGCTTGGTGGGTGGGGGTAGATGGCGGTTACCTTGTCAGCTTCCTCCAGCGTTATCTTGACGCTGCTGTAGGTTATGTGCTCCCTGGCGAACTGAATATTAAGGTGGTCGTAGGAACCATCAGAATCCACAGGGAAGTACAGCCTGTACTTGTAGCTGACCGTGTATTTACCCGGCTGGTAGTAGTTAGGATTGAAGGCGCCTACCTCATCCATGTAAGCGAGGTCATAGATGGTTTGAGAGTCGGTACCATTGTAGAGTGTGACCTTCCCTAGATCGTCCTTGAGGTACGCAGTCGTCCCTAGCGGCGAAGTGATTGAAATCACCTCCAGGTGTGGCTGATTACTGGGGTACCCCGAACCTGAGGGCACAACAGCCTCCTCCCAGAACCTGAAGAGGAATCTCGTGTCACGGGAGACGATGTTATAGACATACGTCTCATCCAGAGTCCCATCTGAGTGGAGGATGACGACATATGACTCCACCGTATCACCGCTTCTATCCTGGGCGGTAACCTTGGGGATCGCGTAGATCGCTACTATTCCTAGGGCCAGCGTCACTATTACTAGAAGCCCGACCAGTTTCAGCTCACTTGAACTCTTGTTTAGGCTCAAGCAACCCTCACCTAAATTAATTGTTAATGTGTACTAAGGTTAAACTTATGGAGTCAAACCACATACGTAACGAAAGATAGTTCGGAATCACATCCTTAGTGGCGACGTCTGAGTGCCCCTTTAACGTTCGCGCACGTGGAGGTTGACCCGCCCCAGTTCTTTACGAAGGGGCAGGCATGTACGCGATCTCTTCAAAAGGATCTCTTGGATAGCGCCGCTAAGACGAAGATCAAATAAAACTCTTTTTGAAAAAATAAATTACTTTATCAAGTTACTATTCTACTTAAGATTTGGAGATTATATGCTAAAGATCGAGACTTTAGCGGGAATGAGTCCAGTCTACGCTAAGAAGCTGACTGACATCGGGATAAAGACCACAGAAGACCTTCTCAAGGCCGGCAGGTCCGCAAAGGGGAGGGAGGAACTGGTCAAAAAGACGGGCATCGATCTAAAGTTAATCATGGAATGGGTTAAAATTAGTGCGAGCTTGCACCCCGTCTAACCTTTTTTAAAACGAATAAGCCATCGCGCGCGACTTAAGTAACTATGATTTTTTTTATGTAAAATAAATCAGTGTACGCAATGGCTTAACCCGCACACGCATCCGGTGAAATTGAGAATAAGATTATTACAAGTTAAATGAAGCTACATTACTGATAGGCGGTGAGAAGTAAATGAAAATTGACTTAAAAAAGGAGCTTAAGCACCTTTACGCCCCTTCAGCAAAAAATGTTATAGTAGTCGACGTTCCCGAGATGAACTTTCTTATGATAGATGGAATGGGTGACCCGAACACCTCACAAGAATACAGAAACGCAGTAGAGGCTTTGTTTAGCCTGTCTTATGCTATCAAGTTCATAACAAAGAAAGAAAAGAGCATTGACTACGCGGTTATGCCACTCGAGGGTTTATGGTGGATGGACGACATGACGAGATTCAGTACGGAAAACAAAAACGAATGGAAGTGGACGAGCATGATTATGCAACCTGAACACGTCACCAGAGAAACAGTCAATAAGGCTCTCGAACAAACGCAGAAAAAGGACTTGCCCTCTCTCCCCAAGATCAGGTTTGAAGCGTTCAACGAAGGCACATCCGCCCAAATAATGCATATTGGACCATATTCCGCTGAAGGACCAGCAATCGAGAGAATTCACAACTTCATAAAGAAACAGGGCTATAAGATAAGCGGAAAACACCACGAAATATACCTTAGTGATCCCCGCAGATCAACACCTGATAAGATGAAAACCGTCGTGAGGCAACCAATGAGTCTAGCTCACTAACTTACCTCAATTGAGCTATGTTAGAAACACTGAGGAAGCGAATAGGACAAATCTCTTCGCAACAACTCCGTACTCCGACTCTGCTGCCAACTAATCGCAGAAAATAAGCTCATGTCTCTTAAGACTAAAACTCGTACGCGAACGCATAGACGATAAATCCTGAAGGCTTATAAACACCAGGAACAATCCCATTTCAGCTAGAAAGGGAAGAATGAGACTATTGTGTCAGATAGTCCAATCCTAAAGAGAGTTTATCCCAGCCTAGCGGAGCATAGATTCTGGAGGAGAAACGAATGACCCCAGGCCACCTTGAATTATTCGACACAATGACCCGCTCGAAGCGCCCCTTCGAGCCGCTAGAGCCAGGAAAGGTCAAGATGTACGTTTGCGGACCCACAGTCTACGGCGACCCCCACATAGGCAACTTCAAAAGCTTCATCTCAGCTGACCTCCTTCGCCGCTGGCTAGAGTACCGCAGCTACGACGTCACCATGATTATGAACATAACCGACATAGACGATAAGACAATCCGAGACTCCGCAAAAGCTGGTGAAGCCATAAAGGAGTTCACGCAGCGCTACACCCGCAGCTTCCTCAGGGGCCTCGATCTCCTCAACATCCGAAGAGCCACAGCCAACCCACGAGCAACAGAGTACATCCCCCAGATGATCACATTCATCAAGGCCCTCCTCGATAAGGGTGCTGCCTACGTCACCGATGACGGGGTTTACTTTGACATAGATAAGTATCCTGATTACGGCCACCTCAGCGGAATGGACCTAACCCAGACACAGACCACCGAACGAATGACCAAAGACGAGTATGATAAGGAATCCGCCCAAGACTTCGCCCTCTGGAAGAAGAGCACCCCCGAGGAACTCGCAAGAAGCGAGAAGGAGCAGGGCCTCTCTTGGGACAGCCCTTGGGGGAAGGGGCGCCCAGGATGGCACATTGAGTGCAGCGTCATGACCCGCGATCTACTCGGCGACACCCTAGACATCCACGCCGGAGGCGAGGACCTCGTCTTCCCCCACCACACAAACGAGATAGCCCAGAGCGAGACCCTCACTGGTAAACAGTTCGTCCGCTACTGGGTCCACATCCGCCATCTCATGATTAACGGCAAGAAGATGAGCAAGAGCCTAGGCAACTACATAGGATTCGACGAGGTCCTAGCCAAGTACAGCCCCGACGCTTTCCGTTACTTCTACCTCGGCACCCATTACCGAAGACCTCTCGACTACACAGACGACGCCATGAAGAGCGCTGAGGGCTCGATGAAGCGCCTCGAAAACACCCTAGATCTCCTCGAAGCCGCTCAGAAGGCTTCGGATACAAACCTGGACCTCGACCCAAGAGAGCGGAAGATCTTGGACGAAGTGGAGCGGCACCGCGCTGCCTTCGAAGCCGCTATGGATGATGACCTTGACAGCCACACAGCCCTCGACTCCCTCCACGCTATGAGCGGCGCCATAAATGACTACCTCACAGCCACCCCCAACAAGGGTGTGGCCCTAAGAGCCTACAACACCTATCGCAGTCTCCTCGACGCCCTCGGTCTATTCGAGAAACGAGGAGGGGGAGCCGACAAACTCACAGAGGATCTGATTAAGACCCTCATCGACTTACGCAACCACTTCAGAAAGGAGAAGAATTACAAGAGTGCTGATGAAATAAGGAACAGACTCACATCACTAGGCGTCATTCTCGCCGACAACGCTGAGGGTACTAATTGGAAGATTGAGAAGTAGTCAATCCTCCCCCATCTTTTGGATCATCATTGCCCCAGCTTCCTTCACTTTGATAATGAAGAGTTCAAAGTCCTCCCGCCTACTCCTATGATTCACGATGCACGCTCTAAGTGCAGTTCTACCCTCCAGCTTCGTGTATGAGATCACTGCCACACCCATCCCCGTTACCACATTTTGTAGCTTGGAATTGAACTCGTTCACGGCATCGTCAGTTAATCCAGGAACTCTGTACCTGAAGCAAACCGTGTTCGATGCCACTGGCGCCATAAGCTCCAACTCGGGAGAGGATCGGATGAGACCCGCGAGGTACTGGGCTTGGTCACAGTTCTGCTGAACAAGCCGTCCATACTTGCTCAAACCATGTTCCTTCAGCCCCATCCAAACCTTTAGGCTCCTGAAGTACCTGCTGACCTGAAGCCCATAGTCTGTCCTAAACTTCATTGTTCCAGTAGCATTGAAGTAGTCGGGGTGCTCAGCGAAGGTCTTGAAGTGGTCTTCCTCGTTGCGGACCAGGGTACATGCTACATCGAATGGCATATACATCCATTTATGGAGGTCGAAGGCGAGGGAATCAGCTCTATCTATTCCAGCAACCAGGTGCTTAGTCGATCCACTAATCGCGGCCCATGCACCATAGGCGCCGTCAACGTGGAGCCAGAGTCCTTCCCGAGCGCAGATGTCCCCAAGCCTACTCAGGTCGTCGAAGGAGCCTGTATTAGTAGTCCCTGCATTGCCCACGACGCAGAAAGGCGCAAGGCCAGCCTCCTTATCCTTCCTGATCTCCTCTTCAAGAATGTCAGTTCTTACACGATAATCGTCGTCAACAGGTATCTTCCGGTAACTGTCCTCACCTAGGCCGAGGAGCTGCACCGCCTTGTCGATGCAGACGTGGGTCTCAACGGAGCCGTAGATGACCATTCTCCTCGGAGCCGCGGCCTGACCCAGCTTCCTCAAGTTGAATCCTGCCTTGGTGTTCCGTGCAACCGCAATTCCCAGCAGGTTCGCCTCTGAGCCTCCACCAACGAGGAGGCCGCTTGCCCCCTTGGGGAAACCGAATATCTCCTTGAACCATTCGAGGACCTGAGTTTCTACGAGGACGGGGGGAAATGGGCCACCCGGCATGTTGAAGTTTATCCCTGTCGCCAGCATCTCCGCGAGGGCACCCTGAGCAGTCCCTGTCCCAACAACCCAGCCCCAAAACCGTGGGTGAGTGTTGAGACCCATGTGTGGCCCTAACACATTTTCCTTGAAGTCTCCATATGTCTTCTCGATCCCCTCAGGCTCCATGGGCAGAGGCTTCAGGAAGGCTGCGACCATCTTCTCGCTAATAGGTATCATTGGCGGTCTCTGCCTTACCGAGGCGAGGTGATCAATCATATCATCCACCATCCGGTGGCCGAGTGCCTTCAGCTCCTCCCAGTTTTCAGGGTCAAGAGTCTCCTCGACGCGATGCTCTTCTATCATGAAGTCAACCTATCAGACAGATATACCCCGCTTTATTAATCAACAAGTTACTATTCGTGCCCGTGTGGAGCAATTGGGTTAAAGCCTGAGGATGATATCAATTCATGGAACCCCTTCATCTATCCTTCCCGCGTGGTTTCTTGCTCGGCACAGCGAGCGCCTCCTACCAGATCGAGGGCGCCGTCGCAGAGGATGGGAGAGGCCCAAGCATCTGGGACACCTTCAGCCACACGCCAGGGAAGATTGAGGACAGCACAAACGGAGACAAGGCCTGCGAACACTACTATCGATGGTGGGAAGACGTCGAACTCATGAAGAAACTCGGCGTCAACGCCTACCGATTCAGCATCTCCTGGTCCAGGGTTCTTCCCAAGGGAAGGGGGAAGATAAACAACAAAGGCCTCCAATTCTACAGCAACCTCGTCGACGCCCTACTCGAAGCAGGTATAACCCCCTTCGTGACCCTCTACCACTTCGACCTCCCCCAAGCACTACAGGACGAAGGCGGCGGCTGGCTAAGACGCGGAATAGTAGACGATTTTGAAGACTATACAGACGCAGTAAGTGTCGAGCTGGGAGACCGCGTCAAACACTGGACTACCATCAACGAGCCGTGGGAACTCGCATGGCAGGGCTATGTAACCGGCGAGGACGCACCCGGACTGAGGCTAGGCAATGACGCAGCCTTGAAAGCTAGCCACAACATCATGCTCGCCCATGGTGCAGCCGTTAGGACTCTCCGCGATAACTCACAGGGGGCAGAGCTCGGCATAGTCCTCCATCTTAACATGGTCGAGCCAGCCAGCGACCACCCTGAGGACCTCGCTGCAGCCCACAGGTGGGAGCTATGCCAGAACCGGTGGTACATGGATGCACTCTACAAAGAGGGCTACCCCACCGAGATGGTGAAGCTCTTCGGCCGCGACGCCCCAGAGGTCATACCTGGCGACATGGAGCAGATTCATGAACAGATCGACTTCCTCGGCGTAAATAACTATAGGAGGAGTGTGGTCGCCGCTGGGAATGATCTTCCACCGGTCAACATGCGAAGGGTGAGTCCACCTGGGGAATATACGGAGATGGGGTGGGAGGTCCATCCAGAGGGGCTCTACAAGATACTCAAGTGGGTGCACGCTAACTACCCGGTGCCGCGGGTCTATGTGACCGAGAACGGAGCATCATTCACCGATATAATGACCCCCGACGGTAAGATCCACGACGAGAGACGCGTCGCCTACCTTCGAGATCACATACAAAACGCCCACAGGGCAATGAGGGAGGGGGTCCCACTGAAGGGCTACTTCGCCTGGAGCACAATGGACAACTTCGAGTGGGCCTACGGATATAGCAGACGCTTTGGCGTTGTCTACATCGACTACGAGACCCAGAAGAGGACTATCAAAGACAGTGGGCGCTTCCTATCCAAAGTGGCTAAGACCATCAAACACTAGCAGCCAAGATAAGCCGCCTCGACCCCAGGGATCCAACGCTTTTAACCCCAGAGATCCCGATTCGGTTCAGGGTACAAGATGGATAACTGGATCGGGGAAAAGGCCACCATCAACACATGGGTCGACGATAACGCCGTCGAGATGGCGGAAATGAGCGACAAGATCTTCGACTATGCCGAGCCCGGGCTTCGCGAGTACAAGTCCTCCAAGCTACTGGTAGATTACATACGGAAGAGCGGCTTCAACGTCAAGACAGGCGTATCAGAGATGCCAACTGCGTTCAACTCAGAGTGGGGGGAGAAGGGCCCCGTCATCGGATTCTTCGCCGAGTACGACGCAACCCCAGGCCATAGCCAGAAACCTGTCCCATGGGACGAGCCCGTGATACCCTACGGCCCCGGATTCACTGATGCTCATAATATGCTCGGTGTCGCCTCCTGCTTCGCTGCTGTCGCCCTCAAGAAAGCAGCTGAGAAACATGGAATAGACACAAGGATCAAGCTTCTGGGCACCCCAGCCGAGAAGCTATGCGTGGGGAAACCCTTCATGGCACGTGACGGCCTCTTTGAGGGGATGAATGCCCTCCTCGCATGGCACCCCGGTGGTCCCACGAGTGTACTCGGGGACATCTGGCCCCTCACGTACATGAGCATGGTCTTCGAGTTCAAAGTTGATTCCGCAGCCGGAGGCCAGAGTGGAGACGTAAGCTACCCCGGCGCCCTCGACGCCGCCGTTCTTATGTATAACAATGTGAACACGATGAAGGAGCACATGCCCGCCCTCACGCGTCGAGGAGGGAGTATAAACGAGTTCATGATGACTGGTGGCCAATGCACCGTGAGCACCCCTGAGTTCAGCCAGCTCATCTACGCCTGGAGGACAAACAACCTACCCGACCAGGACGCCATACGGAAAATCATTGAGCGCTGCGCTCAGGGTGCCGCCGTCGCTGCTGACTGCAAGGTAGAGCCTCGTCTCATCACCGCCGTTAGGACAGGCCTCCCCAACAAAACTCTAACCGACATCGTCCTCGCCAACCTCAAGGCACATGGCCCCAACAGGTACACCGAGGAGGACAAGGCCTTCGCTCATGAGATCCAGAGGAATCTCGGCCATAAGGAGACTGAGCAGCCCTACGACGTCACCATCGTCGAGCCCGAGAAGGCCTACAGCGCCTTCCACCCCGCCGATGACGTGAACGAGTTCACGTGGCACGTCCCGACAGCGCGCCTCTACGTGAGCAAAGCCATGACGCGTGGATTCAGGTACCCCCGATGGGTCGAGTCCGCATTGTGCGGTGTGGGGGCGACGCATAGGATGGGGGAGACTGCAGCTAAGGTCTTGGCCACAAGCGCCATCGATCTATTAAAGAAACCTGAGGCGCTTACAGCGGCGAAAGCCGAGTTCGAGAAGAGAAAAATGGATCACTGGGAGAAGCCTCTAATCCCCACCGGCGTCAAACCGCCGATTAACCTCCGATGGCCAGAGTGGGTGAACCGTCCAGGCTCGGAGTGGTGGATACCCCCACCGAACTCGTGAAGCATCTTAATGATAATAAAAATTGGTTTCTCTTAGTCGTTTTAGGACTCTTTAGATGTACGTGAGCCTCTCAGCAGAGAAGGTATTATTGCTATTCCTACGATCATGCCGAGTATTAAGAAAGCGAAATTTATCGCCCTCAGGAATGTGTCGAGTTCGATCGAGCCTATAACTTGGCTTGTACCAACTATCTGAGAGAGCCTGTCATAGGGCATGACAAATGTCATTATGAGCAGGGATACAGGTATGCTCAAGACGTTTCCTGTTTGGCTCAGGGTTGTTCTCACACCATTAGCTACTCCGCGCCGATGTGGTGGCACTGATCCCATAATTGAGCTTGAGTTGGGTGAACTGAAGAGGGACCTTCCGAAACCGAATAGGGATAGCCCAATGAGGATTGCGTTATAGGATGTATCCTTGTTTATAGTGGAAAACCAAAATAATGCAGATGAATTTAGGATTAATCCAAGTGTAGCGAAGCCTCTACTACCATACTTGTCAGCTAGTCTACCTGTAATCGTATTCATTGTGAGCACAATAATCTCCATTGGGATGAGCATAATCCCGGCCTCGGATGGTGTATAGGCCTTCACTAGTTGTAGGTAGAGGGAGATTATGAATGGGGCACATTGGTACGCTAGTGAGTTTAGGAAACTGGCTAAGTTACCAGCGGCGAATAGCCTTATCCTGAATAAGCTAAGGTCGAGTGTTGGGTGCTTTTGCCTTCTCTCAATAGATATGAATAATATGAATAATGATAACCCGGCTACCAGGATTATTTGATTTGATGTTTCAAAGATACTCCCTATCGTAAGAGCATATAAGATGATTGCCAGAGCTGCACAGTACACGATTGACCCAGCAAAGTCAAATTTTTCTCCAATAGATTTAACCCCGACTTCCTTCAACCGCTTATAAGCCCAAAATGTTCCGAATATTCCAATTGGCAGGTTGATGAGAAACATAGACCTCCAGCCAAATGCCGATATCATTATGCCACTAACCGTGTAGCCAACCATCGAACCTAGGTTGCTGGCCATCATGTTAGTTCCAAGCCCCATACCGAGTTCGTTACTGGGGAAAGCGTCTGTCACTATGGCTGCGCTGTTTGCCATTAGCAGGGCTGCGCCTGAGCCTTGTAAGAATCGGGATAGGATGAGTTGTTCACCTGATACAGATATAGCGCAAAAAAGTGAGCCTATTGTGAATACCGCGAATCCTATGTTGTATAGTTTTACCCTACCATACATGTCTGCTATCCGCCCCAGCATCACTAGAAGTATTGTTAGCATGAGTCTGTAGCCGGTGATGATCCATATTCCGTGGAAGATGTTAGCGTTGAGATCTTCGAGAACTGTTGGAAGTCCTATTGTCATGCAGCTTGAGTCTAGAGCCGCCATTAAGGCCCCCACAGTCGTGACTGTAAGAGCCACCCATTTGTACTGCATTGTGATCACGAATGTACGGTCGACGTCTCCCGAGGCATCGACTCATACAATGAACAATAATCTATGTATACGTTTTTTCATCGAGCTAAGAGTCTGGGAAATAGTTACAACAACTTGAACATCATCATATATGTGATTTATTTGAACGCCTCCAATGATTATGGTAGGTAGATTGAGTCCTGATCGGGGACCAGGATCAGCTAGATAATCTTATCCTCGGCTAAAGATCACTATTAACCGGGTGAGGCTAACTCACATTCATTATCCTTAGGGATAATAGTGTAGGTAAGGAGGAAGCATGATGAAACTTACAGAGGAGACGAAGAAAGGGGTATTATCGACTTTAGATAAGATTGCTGAAGCTTTCGAGGAGAGGGATCTGGATAAGATGATGTCCCTCTTCTCCACCGACGAGGATATGGTAGTGATGGGAACCGGCGCTGATGAGAAAAGGGTAGGAAAAAGCGAGGTAAGGTCCTTGTTCAAACGCGACTGGTCCCAGTCGGAAGCGAGCTCCATCGAGTATAACTGGAAGTCGATCTCCGCTGAAGGGAAATTCTCATGGGCCGCGGTAGAGGCCACGGTCTATGCTAGGATAGGTTCCCGGGAAATTCACCTTCCCTCAAGGTTGACTATAATCATGAAGAAATCGGGTAAGGAATGGCTAATTGTACACTGGCACGCATCACTTCCGGCATCCGGTCAAGAAACGGGAGAAGCTTGGCCAATGAACATTCCGGTAGTTTGAGAGCTAAAAAGATGCAATAATCTATTTCACCAAACTCGCGCGCGCGTGCACGAATGATAGCGACGCAACAGTTTTTATGATTCAACGTGCACATCAGAGTGAAAGAGGATAGAATTATTTAAACTAAATTATCACCTATTTACGCGAAAGAGAATCTCTGCTACCTAAAAGAAAGCCCACGCCCAGAACAAGCAACAATATTGGCAGCCACCACGTACCGCTTAGGAAGACGCCGTACATCAGAAGGGGCTCGAAGAACTCGAGGCATATCAAAACTAAGCCAAATACTAGCAATGCCAAGCCGATTAACAGGAATCTAGCGTTCATAGGCATCCCTTAAACACACTAAGTTACTCCAAGTTCGACGAAATGTAAACTTTTATTGTACAAGCGTTGGACATTTGACGCGCGCATCATAACTAGCTGGCAAGAATTTAATCTCCCTTAGCGCCACATTCCATCAGTGGCCCGTGTTGAACCCCTTCAATGATTATGGTAGACGTATCGAGGAGCAGATTCGCCCCGCCAGCTACCCACTGGCGATCAAGATGCTGAAAAGTCCTGACGAGGTCCCTGAGGACGCGGAGAGACCGAAGCGCGACTACGGCGCATGCCTATCTACATGCCAATGCTTCTCGCTGTCAAGAAAATTTGGGAAAACCGTTGCACAGCTATTTGAGGACATGTGGTGTCCCGAACCAGTCATAGGCCTCGGTTTAGCTGAGCCCCCAAATTACTTCTTTGAAGGAAAGACCAGATACCCTGATGGAGTATCCTCCATTGAGGCGGGCGCGAACTGGGCCCATGAATTTCCCAGGTTCAAAACGGGAGAGTATATGGGTGTAGCATCCGCCCCACTTAAGACAGCCACCTTCGAGCCCGACGTCGCCATAATATACTGCAACTCTGCCCAGCTGCTCAAGCTGCTACTCGGAATCGCTTACAAGGACGGAAGAGACATTACCACGGTCCTCGGTGGTCACTCAGCCTGCATCTACTCCATCGTTCCAAGCCTCTTGAAGGGTGAGTGCCAAGTATCTGTGCCATGCCGTGGCGATAGGGGATACGCAGGGGCCCAAGATGATGAGATGATATTCACCGCGCCAAAGAATAAAATTGAGGAACTCACTCATGGCCTTGAGCAAAGGGGAACGAGTAGCCTCCCCACTAGGTTCACAATGGCACCTGAATACAAGCTTTCAACAGGATACGCGGAGATCGCCCGCCAGATGGGTCAAAAGAGAGCCGACGGCTCAGAGATCAAGGGATATAACGAGAAAGAGCGACTACTTTACCTACAGTACAGGTAGCTGAGCGCGCGCGTGAACTTGAATGATTCGAGCGCTTCCTTGTCTCATAACTACGTGTGCGAGAACGTACGACGTTGCCAATATTCACTTTTTACTTCCTTTCAAATTTCTGAGTATCTTTAACCCTAAACCTGACAATCTCTTCCATTAAATTATAGGGAATCGGCTTATCTAACGGAAACTGCACCGAACCTTTGCCCTGTTTATACGGTGATAATTCTCTTCTGAATGCTTCAATTCCTGAGGGTATCGGGTAAAACCCAATATGATTCTTGAATGCAGCGAAATGCACTAAATTTCTCCCATTTAACTTGAATGTAGGCATCTGATAGCTAATTGCCTCTACGGCTTCAGGCGCTGCTTTTCTTATTGTCTGCCTAATTTTTTCAAGAATATTTTGAACATCTGTCGGGAAGGTCTTGATGTAATCGTCTATCGTTCCTGATTGTTTTCTCATATGAAGTTCCATCATTCCTAAGTTAATAAATATTCAAATTTAGACGACTTTCACCTTCTCGCGTGCAACTCCTTATCCAGCGCGTGTGCGCAATCAAGTACGCGATTCCAGCCTACGTATTTGATAACAGCCTCTCAACCCCACTCTTACAGAATATGTAAGAGAGAATGATCAACACAACGCCGAGCACTATTGATACAGCGAGCATAGGAAGAAGATCCAAGCCAGGAACCGGCGCTTGCCCACGAACCCCGCCGCTGGTCACAATGTGGAGACCCAACGGGGCGAATACTACCAGTGTCGAGAATCCGGAGAGTATGAATCCTATAATGAACCCCTTCATGGTAACGTATCTACTTCTGGAACCGACCGTGTAGTCGGGCCACCTTGATCCAACTCCAAGACCAATGAAACTATTGATGATTATTGTCATCGCCGAGACTACCATTGTGGCCAAAGCGTCGCTTAGACCTATGGGAGCCATGATCTCCATTCCAGCGATCACCCCCAAGGCTGCTAAGCCAGAGATAAGCCAGGCTGGTGCAAGCTTGCCCTTGATTAATTCGCTTGGCTTGATTGGGAGGCTGAGCAGGTTCATCACAGAGTTACCCTCCTGGCCGATTGTGATCGTGGAGAACATAAGCGGTACGATAAATGGGATGAACGCAGCGAGGAAGAAGCCCGGCGCCCTTCCACTCATGTCACCTGGGGCGGCCACCATAGGCACTAAGAAAGATATCACGACTACCACTGGGATGGCTATGAACCTTGATAGGTCCTTTCGTCTTAGCAGCGCCCTGAACTCCTTCATTGCTAGGGCCGATGTTAAGGGGTTTAATCCGAAGCCTATGCTGGTCGTGGCTTGGGGAAGGTATTCGCCTGAATCGTCTAAGGATATTGAGATCGGGACCGGTGACCAGTATCTTCGTCTAAGCTGTGACGCTGTCTCGTAGACAGCCATAGCAAATAGGAATGAAAGCGTCGTGTAGAGCGTTGTCTGGAACAGGTCGTATCTTGATAAGCTAATTAGGGCTACGGAGGGCCATACGAAGGGTACAACCTGGGCCACCTCGATGCCGCTCACGATTTTTCCGAGGACCCAGTACAGAAAATAGGGTTGGAAGACTATCTGGACGAGGGAGAACATCAGGATAAGGGCAACTAACCTCGTTGCCATAGCAAATCTGCTGCTCCTCTTGTAGACTGTTGAAGAGACCCTGTTCATTATCGCTCTCAGGATCTCCACGATGAACGCTCCCAGGAGGAGGGAGAGAGTTGAAAGCAACATCGTCATTGGCCAGAGGTAGAAGAGGCCAAGCTTCACGGTAAGAGGCAATGTAATGCCAGCAGCAAGGGCTAGGTAGGCTGAGTAGAGTGAAGATGTTGAGAGAGCAGATGCGACTACATATTCTCTGGGTGAGACTGGTAGCCAGTTCACAGCTTCGCTTGAGGAGATGACTGAGCCCTGTCCGAGCTCAAACATTAAACCTGAGACGATCATTGCGGAGGTCATCAGCACGGGTAGGCTAATAATGGCTTGAATGACCAGTGGTGTTAACGCTGCAATAATACTCGGAGATAAATTGCCAACAGCATATTGCAGCACTATAGCGGGAACTGCGAATAGGGCGATGTCAATGAATAGCATCACCCATGGCCGTGAGAAGAAGGAAACTGAGGCTCTTTGGCTGGATCTTAGGTACGACTTTAGCAACGCGGAGGATAGCGTTATGATTAGACCAGACCTCACAGCCTTAGGGCCTCCACGACCTGCGCCGTGTCCTCGCTCCCAGTTAGTTTTAGGAACACGTCCTCGAGGCTTGAGCTCTTGAGCCCAGCCATGGCCTTGATCTCCTGGGACGTGCCCTCTGCTATGATGGAGCCCTCGTTGATTATGGTTATCTTGCTGCAGATGGCGTCGGCTATCTCGAGGACGTGTGTGCTAAAGAGGATCGAGACGCCATCTCCTGCTAAACGATGTAGGATCTCTTTCACGATTTTCGCTGATCTGGGATCTAGCCCGTTCAGGGGCTCGTCAAGAATGAGAACCTTTGGACTGTGCATCAGCGCCGAGATGAGCGCTATCTTCTGTCTCATTCCCTGTGAGAAGCCGCTCATGACCTCGTTTACGTGGTTATCCATCTGTAGAGCTACGAGCAGCTCTCCAGCCCTCTTCTTCCTATCATCATGACTTAGCCCATATGCTACTCCAACTAGGTCTAGGTACTCTGCAGCTGAGAGGTACTCATATAGAAAGGGGGTTTCCGGTACGTAGCCTATGTGTCTTCTAGCCTCAACCGGCTTGGACCCAACGTCAACGCCACAAACGTTGATACTACCGGAGTCTGGCTTGAGTACACCCAGAATCATCTTCATGGTTGTGCTCTTACCTGAGCCGTTTGGTCCCAGGAGGCCTCTAATCTCCCCTGGTTCCACAGTTAGGTTGAGTTCTTTAACCGCTTTTAGTGGGCCGAAGGATTTAGAGATCCCTATTACCATGATGTTTGCCAGCTCACTCGCCCCATAGTCCGACTCTAGTGTGGTCAAGCCTATTAACTCATTTTAGGAACCAACGGTAACGTTTCACATAAATGCTAAAATTGCGCGTATGAGAAGAAGTACATCAAAGACGGAAAAGCTTCTAGACTAGTATTTTGGGAGGTTCTTTCTACCCGTCCCTTCCCCATATAACATAGGGGTAAATGTTGACTGGGAAGCCCGACTACGAATACAGGGGCCATCTCTGGTTCGCGATGAGGCCTGGTATCGGCCGTCTCACCGAAGTTATGGCCCCCGAGTTTCAGCAGGCGGAGAGGGGGTGGGAGAAGAGACTGCCCTTCCTCGCTTACCACATGTTCGATAAGGCCCACTCTGTGATGCTCACCGAGAACGGGATAATTTCACGGAGCGACGGCGCCGAGATTCTAAAGGCCTTCCGAAGAATGGAGGCGGAGGGCATCGCCAAGGCGAGGGAGAGGGTCGGTGGCGTTGACCATTCAGGGGAAGCGTATCTGATCAGCGAGCTTGGCTGGGAGGTCGGAGGACGCATCCACATCGGAAGGAGTACAGGTGACCTTGCCACCGTCAGCCTCCACATCGCTCAGAGGGACTACATCTTAGATGCAATGGACGCCCTCAACACAGCTAGAGTCGCCCTCGTCAACTTCGCAGAGAACCACATCGAGACTCTCTGCCCCATGTACTCACCTGGCCTAACGGTCTACGGCTCCACCTACATCCTTCAGCACGCGCAGCCTATGACTCTGGGCTTCTACATCATGGCTTTCGTCAACCAATTGGAGAGGGAGTTCAGGAAGCTTGAAGCTGCATACGACCTGAACCAGATCAGTCCCGCTGGATCAGCGATAGGCACCGGCACAGACATCCCAGGCTTCGATCGGCACCGTACAATGGATCTCCTCGGCTTCGACGACCTCTACCGGAACTGCTACGACGCTGAGAAGCATGAGGGGTACACACTCGACTCCTTCTCTACCCTCCTCACACTCAGCCACGTCGTTAGCGGCCTCTTCTACGACCTCCTAACCTACAGCACCAACGAGTTCGGCATCATCGAGCCTTCCGACAGGTATTGCGGCACCAGCAGCATCATGCCGCAGAAGAAGAACCCTACCGCCCTACGTTTTCTAGCCAACCTTACGGTAAATGTGAAGTCGCGAATGCTTGGAGCTGATAGCGTGGATGGGATGCACAGGTCCTGGACCGATGTGATTAACGGACTGCGTATGATACCGGGCATCGTCGGGACTCTAAAGGTCAACGTGGCGCGTAGTGCGGAACTTGCCGGAGCCAACTGGTCAGGGGCATCGGACCTCGCCGCCGTCGTCGTCAGAGAGAGGGGACTCCCCTGGAGAACAGCCCACCAAATCGTGGCGACCCTTGTCAGGATTGCCATTGAAGACGGGATCAAACCCGATGACGTGACTAGTGAATATTTAGACCTTGCCGCAGTCAAGTATCCTGACCATGGTAAACCTCTTGCTCTACCCACAGCGGTAATCCAAGACGCAATGAACCCGCGCCAGATGGTGAATCGTAGAACCCTCATCGGCGGACCCGCCCCCATCAGGGTCAGGGAGGAGATTAAGAGAAGCAGGCGCCTCATCGTATATGACGCGAAAAGTGTACAGCTGAAAAGGGAGAAGCTAAAAACGGCTTCAGAAAAGATGGAGAAAGCGATAGATGCCCTGGTCGGCTACCCTTCCCAAAACTAATTACAACTGAACCCGCAAAGCACGTGCGTTAAAGGTTTATCAATTGTGAAAAGATGTATATTTATGGAATTTTTAGGTACACAAGCCGGGTTTCCTGCCGATGTAAACTTAATACTTCAAATATTGATGCTCGGCGTCCTACTTATCGGCAGAAGTCGAGCGAAGGGGAAGAAATTCGGTCAACATGGCCGTGGCAGTTACACAACGCTGCCTCGCTTGCGACTGTCATGTTGCCTTCACTACTGTTGGGACTGGGTTTCGTAGCGACTTACCCCACCAACCCGATCTCAATCATCACAATACTTCACGCAGGAATCGGAACAGTGGCTGAATTCTTAGGCATCTACCTTGTTTTGAAGTGGAGATTCAGCAAGGTCCTAGTCGAGTGCATGAAAAACAAGAGAATTATGAAGCCCACAATAATTCTCTGGTCAACAACGGCCATCCTCAGCATCCTGTTCTACTTAGAACTCTCCATGCTCGTTAAACCGGGTTGACGCGCACGCGAACAGGCCACTTCCAACACCCTAACAACTTTCTCACCTAACACAATACTCTATAATCCTGGCCTCAATAAGAATAACCGTGAGTAGTTCTCCCCCGATGCCGCAACGCATCGATGAACCTTACACATATAGAATGGGCTGGGACCTCGACGTTCGTATCTACCCAGATAAACGACCGAGGAATCTGGAGATAGCCTACCTCCACAAGGGCTTGATCCTAATAATATCCGGAGTCGAGTTAGTGGAGGAGGGTTCAGGATTTGGCGTCCCAGTGGCGAGGTTCAATGATAAGACCTTTTTTTCGAGTTCTGCGACACTCACCCTTATCGATGAGGGCCCTCCTCCAATCATTCAAAAGTCGTACATACTTGACACGGTCTCGGTGAAGAGCCTACGTGGCAGGACAAGGATAAGCGACGCATTATACCACCCACTGGATAGGGCATTCACACGCGCCTACCTATCGAGACCTAGTCTCCGACCCATATTCAATAAGGTGATTGAGACGAGAAAAGCCGTGGGGGTAGCGACGAGATTCGTTAAGGTTGCGCCGAGGGGCGTAGTGGATATATGCTTCACACTTCGAGAAGGTTTGATCGAGATCGAGGCTGACCTTGACAAGATCTCAACGGGTTGCGAGGAGCTGGTCATCCTCAATGAACAGGGTGCTTCAATTTTTAGAAGGTACAGAGACGAGGGGGGCTTAGACCTCCTCGATGATGCGATTGGAGCTTGGGACAAGATCGACTCTCCTGAGGGCACACTTTCAGACCTTAAAGGAAAATTATCATTCAGCATCAAGAAACCGAGTAATTCACCGGTAATGTATAGAGGAAGGGAGAAGGTGAGGGATAGGTTCTCATGGACAGGGATTGCCCTCTCCTTTAAGCCAGGCGGCTCTACAAATTACTTCATTCGACTCAAATGAGAGAAATAATAGGCCTCTCAATCACAAGAGGAAAAAATTGACAAACGTCACGCGTCAATTATTTTAGCATCCTGAATATGCCGTCAGTTAAAGCCTCGAATGGAAACACAATAATTGGCGCCGCAGGACCGAGCCATCTCCTGAGGTAATGCTGCACCATGGCTTTCCCAATCCCGAATTTCAGCTTAACCTCGGAGAAGTCGGAGTAATAGATCAGTTGATGCTGGATCAGCCCCTTCTGCTGTGGCTCCGGGTTGCCCTCCATAATCCTGTCCTTAACCCTCTCGTATAGCGGAGTCCCAGGAATCGGATACGGCAACGTGAAGCCGAGGTAATCGAGAGGTAGATGGCTCGCGAATCGGAGCGTCTCAAGCATCGACTCGTCGTCGTCCCCGGGGTAGCCGAATATGAAGAAGGCGCCAACTTTAAGCCCAGCCTCATGAGCCGCCTCCACGGCTTTTCTCCCCCGGTCAGGCGTCACACTCTTGGTCATAATCTTCAACACCCTCTCGTTTCCAGATTCCAGACCAAAGAATACCTGGTCGCAGCCAGCCTTTCTCATCTTAAGGGCAGTCTCTTTGTCCATATTATCCACTCGACTGAGACACTCCCAGCCGAACTCCAAGCCACGCCTATCTACCTCATCGCAGAATGCGATCACCCTGCTCTTGGTGAGAGTGAAGCAATCATCCTGGAAGAACACCCTCTCATATCCAAGCTTCAACACCTGCTCAACTTCATCAACAATATTGCTGGAACCCCTCTCCCTGAAGCTGCTCCCAAATATGGGGTGGCTGCAGAAATCGCAGGCGAAGGGACATCCCCGGCTAGTGATTATACTCGTTACTGTAGGACTCCCCCGCTTCCTGTAGTATTGGAGATACAATTCATTGTCGAATAGGTCTCGAGATGGCGGAGGTATAGAATCAAGGTTCTTAATTGGTTCCCTGGCTGCGGTCTTTTCGATTTTTCCTCCTTTTTCGTCTGATCTCAGTAGGCGTCCATCTTGCTCGCGGTATACGATGCCCGGGATCTCACCAAATTTTTTCTTATTTATTATGTCTAAGAGGGTCTCCTCGCCTTCACCCACAACAACTATGTCGAAGTATTCGAGGTAGGAGGTGGGATCCACCGTGGGCAGTGGCCCTCCAGCGATTATTAAGTCGCATGAGCCATGTAGTGCTCGGGAGAATCTGATGGTAGCCTCCTTTAATGTGAACATTGAATATACGCCGATTATTTTTGGCCGGGATTCCTTCACCCTCTGTATGGCGGCGTCTTCGCCGATGAATGTTGCATCAACGATGTTTACTGAGAACCCGTTTTTAATTAGATATGATGCCAAGTAGCTTAGCCCTAAGGGTGGGAATCGAAAGATGGAATTGTTAGAATCCGAATTCACATAAGGGTATACTAGAACAACATCCACCATATTGAACTTTGATGGAATCCGAGAATCTATACCTTTTTGGCTGAGAAGCTTCACCTTCACCTAGATGTTTTTAGAGTCTCATCTTTTAAGGCGCGCGCGAGTTAAACCCAAAATGCGCGCGCGCCGACCGGTCGGTCTTCTGATAGATCGGGATGCCTCCAGTAGTCAAAGATGGAAAAACTAAGACCCGAGATAAGATCCTAGACGCTGCAGAAGCACTCTACATGAGAAAAAGCTTCAATGAGACATCGATGAACGACATAGTCGCTGAGAGTGGCCTCAGTAAGGGAGCCCTTTACAACCACTTCAATAGCAAGGAGGAGCTTATCGTCGCCATCTACGACCGGTTCATGCACCGCACTTTAGGGCAGCTTAAAACAATGCTCGAAGTAGAGTCCACTGCCTCACGGAAAATGGAATTGATTGGGGAGGCCGCCTTTGTGACGACAGCAAACCGTCCACGAGCTTTCCAAGCTATGAATATCGAATTCATGGTAGCAGCATCACATATGGAAGCTTTAGCACCGAAATGGAGGCGAGGTATAATGAGACGGTCGGGATTCTGAAGAACACTATCCAGGAGGGAATAGACTCAAGGGAGTTCCGCGGTGACATAAACGCGGAGGAGGTAGCGGCGATCCTCTTTGCTGCAGCCGACGGCATGAC
>JBGPRA010000013.1:0-23449 GCA_041489375.1 Bathyarchaeia archaeon
CAATCATAAAAAATGTATTCGCCCGTCTTTTTATCATGACCAACAACATCCGGTTCACCGCCAGTTCTTTCCATTTCATTGAGTGACCACAGTTTTTCAGGATTAGCTTCCAGCTTTCCTTGTACTTTAGCCCATTCAAGGCCTATATGTCGGTTCATGTTTTCCTCAAAACGGGCTTTCAATGCTCTGAGTAGTTCTTCACGTTGTTCTGGTGACAACTCTTTTATGAATGCAGTAATTGATGGCTTGCGCATAATCATAGTATTCATCCTGAGTGTATAAATCGTCTATGCAGTGTGACGTTTACTTTACAACTCACTACCCCAAAAGTATAAGAAGGAATAAGCTGGGGCGTACCATTCTACAAATATCACGGTGAACTAGCTAGTTTACCGCATACAAGAAACACGTTAGCTTTGGGTTTGGGGCCATAGTCTTATAAAAAAAAACTCATAATTTATTTCAGAGATTTAATATTCATGCGACGTTCATCGAAAAATTTCGTAAGACAATTTTTCTCATAATCACTAAGTAATTCGGATTCTATGCTTTTTTGATAGGCTACCTGAGCTGCTTGTTCCCAAGTAACCATTCCAATCTTCTCCACAAGACTCAATTCATCTCGCGCGCGCGTCGGGAGACGAAGTCTCGGGGGGGGATAAGACTATGGAAGAAGTAACACTCGGCTATGTTAGGGCGTACACGAAAACGTTTTATTTAATGTGTGGTGATTAGAGTGAATCACCATAATTGAAATGTATTTTATCGGGTATCGACTCATTTACTACATTGTACGTTCTACCTGGAAACTTGCACCTTAATAATGGTCCCGAACGGGTATTGATAAAATCGCAACTCTGAGAAATGTTTTGATAAGAGTGGCCCTTCACTACCTCGTAATACATTACATTTACTCCCTTGTCGTCGAGGCTGGCACAGGCTTGCTGCATCAATGCAGTCGCTACATCGTATCTTTCAGATAAGGTGAGCATATCCATGATAAAACATTCGGCGTATCCATCATCGCAGATTGTTTGGAGGATTATGAAACCAAGGACGTCGCCTCCCTGGATTGCCTGGAATATTTGGAATTCACCGCCCCTTGGGTCACAATACCTCCAATTCAGGAATCGCTGATCCTTTTCCAAGATGAAGCTACAACCGCCTTTCACCCTACCCCAAAAAGCATCGATCCTCGGATCGAATTTCTTCACCTCCTCAATACTAAAGTCGTTTTGAGAGCCTTCATCTTTTTTGACTATTTTCCTCAGCTTATTTATCGTTTCCAAGGATCTGTATCCAAGTCCGATGAGGCTAGGATTCGTCGTAAGTCTCTTCTTAAGATAGGTATTCGTAACCGGCCTGTTTTTCAAATGCTTGTCTACGTCGCGAATTCTAATCATATAAGATATGACTCTGGGAAAAACCGCATGCTCTGCCGATAAATTTCTTCTATTAATAATTATTGGGTTACTTGAGATTGAGTAAACAAACTTTGCTCCCTTCTCTTCACGTACTTTTTGATTTAACTCGTTGATCCTTGAGAATACCCCCATGCCTCTATAGTCGGGGTGCGTCGCGACATCAACACTATTGTGACCAAGTAGAATCTCTTCTCCAATCTTTATATTGAATAGAAGTCCATGTCCGACGCCAACGATCTTGTCATCGAGCTTCGCCACCCTAATTATTGAGCCCAGAGGCGTGTCCTGAAATTTCCACTTCCAGTAATCGAGCGGATTCTCCAATTTTCTATACGTTTCATAAGCTAGACTTAGGAGTTCGACAATGTCCTTCTCTTCGCCTGATTGATACAGTCTAACCTCAATCTCTTTGCCCATAAGTTAATTTTGTTTTCATAATTTATAAGACTTGATTAATATTGATAAGAAAAATTAATGTCATATTGTTCGCTGGGCGAGCATTATGACCTCAATTTGTAGGTGCGCGCGGGTCCATGATACTTTTTGTATAAGCAAAACCGTAAAAGTGTGAGCGTGGGGCCATAGTCTTATCTTTTTTTTTGACGAACTGATTAAAGACCTTGAAAAGTGCTATTGACGTTTTTCAAGCTTGAAATTGACATATCAGTAGCAGGTAGGGGATATGTGCTCTGATGTCAGGAAACAAGAGGCTTGCGCTCAGGGAAAAATAGGCTAGGAATCGCGCAATATGTAACAGAAGTTACTTCATAACATAGGGGTCGCTATAACGGCGGTAGGGGGGTTTCCGTCCTAAAATGTACCGTGAAACTATAACGAAAATAGGGAAAAAGAGGGGAGAGTAGGTGAAGATGTCAGATGTTACATCAGTAATGTGTACCAACCCTAGAGGCGGTATCTCAAATCGAGTCCCTACACGCTTGTCACGATGAGAGTATTAGTGTTAGAGCCTATTCATTACCTCGTTTGCGAAAGTTCTTGCCCGCTCCAATCTAGCCGCATCGGGTTGACCTCGACTAGTGTCAGATTTTCCCATGAACATTAGAGGAATTCCCATGAAGATTTTAACTAGTCCAGAGGCTTGTCCTTGGCAGTCAAAAACGCCAACAGTATTAGCCCCCGTAGCAGCATCCCTGAACTTCTGAATCCATCCTTTCAAAGGAGGTGCATCCTCGGGCGACATGTGAGTGATAAAGAGCGCTATTGTTCTACCCTTGACTGCGTCTCTAAGAAGGTCTTAACTGGTTTATCTGGACCAAGTGAATGCATTGGAAACCCCAGAAATGAGAGGTCGTAGCCTTCAAGTGAAGTGACTTCTTCGACTCGTTTAATCTCTTTTGGTTGAGGAATCGCATCATAAATGGCGTCAGCAACTTTCTTTGTATTTCCAGTCCGAGTCATATAAGCAACTAAAACTTTCATGTGTAACCCCCGATGTACTACTGATTGGTCAATCTCGCGTGCATTTATAATTATGCGGCGTGCACTAATTTTTAGAGAGATATTTTATTTTTTCATCTCGTTCTCCCGCACGAATAATTAAAAAAGTAATGTGTGCATAAACAGTGTATAATTATTTTTCATATTACCAAATTTTTTCACTCTGTGAAAAATGGCTTTTTGCCTTTCCGGCCTCACCCTGCAACGTTAGATCGTGGTGGTCCCTATGATGGCTTCTTGTCTATCTCTATATAAGGGGAAGGGGGGAGGATATATATAAAAAATAAATAGAAAAAGTTAAATATTATAAAAGAATAAAAAAAACTATATAAGAAAATGAATAAGATAAAAGAATAGTAAGAGTAAGAGAGAAAGGGGGGGATAAGACTATGGCCCCACATACACTTCTCGCGCGCTATGGCCTAGTCCTTCTTTTCCAGAAGTCTAGACTCCTCCCGGAGAAGAAGCGAATAAAGAGCCGCGACTACCAGCATGAGGACTCCACCAAGGTACGCGGGCGAGTCCAGGCCCAGCTGCTCCATCATCGCCCCACCCAGCACCGGGGATACGATGCCTCCAGCATTCATGGAGATCATCCTAATGCTGTTGGCAGTCGACTTCTCGTCCTCGCCTATACTCCTCATGAAGATGCTAGTTATGAGGGGTTCAGACATGAACCCAGTCCCGCTCCTGAGTACATACAGTATGGCCATGATCCCGAAACCGGGGGATATAGGCATCAGCAGTATGAAGAACGCTGATAAAGCGACTCCCACGGTGATACTTCTCAGGCCACCGATGCGCCGGGCTATCCCAGCTGCCAAACCCTTAGACATCGCCATAGCCAGGTTAGAGACCAGGAATAATGTGCCGAGAGCAGCGGAGCCGACCCCTAATTTCATGTATAAATAGTAGGGGAAGAGGCTGAACAGCAGTCCACCCGCGACGTTTGCTAAGAGACCAATACCACAGATCTTCAGCACCACCATCCTGGATTTGAGGAAGAGGCTGAAGCCCTTCGACAAGGTCTCATTGACGCCCAATGCGGATATGTAGGTGATGACGAACTGGAGAACAAACAGCACAGCTGCAGCGATCATCGTCACTCTGTAGGCTTCAACGAGTGTGAAACCCATCGAGGATGCTAGATAGGGTGGTATGAAGCCACCGATGCTTCCCAGGCTCGTTGCAATGATGTTGAGGAAGCCAAATAGGCTGAAGGCCCTTGCCAAGTCGTGACCCTCGAAGAAGGAGGAGTAGAGAGGCGTGAATACAGCGGCAGCAGCGTTGCACACGCCTATCAACAGAAAAGACAGGGCGAACGTCTCTACCGAGTTGGCGAAGAAGAAAGCAATCAGACCCAATAGGGCAGCTACTGTGCCGATAATAATCATGGGCCTCTTCCCTATCTTGTCAGCTAGTATACCTGCTGGGATCATTAACACGGTGGAGCTGAGTGAATTCATCATGAAGATGAGACCGAGGCTCTGCGCGTTGAACCCGAAGGTGGCGAGATACAGCATCATCACTACGTTGAATACGCCGTTGAAGACTCCGTTCATGAGGCCGCCTACTAGGAAGTACTTGGCGTTACTATTCAGCTTCGAGGGCTTTATGTCGTCGATGAGGCCTTTCCCCGTCTTCTGGATCGCGCTGAAGAAACTGGGGGAGTCATTCATTCGCTAGGATCCTCTACTAATTATATGGAACGAATTTGTGATAAATCTTCCATTATGCGCTTCGCGCGCGCGAAAGTGTGTGTGTGTATAGCCATAGACTTATCCCCCAAACCCAAACCCTCTCCTTCTCTCCGCCCCGTACCACCTAACTCTCTCCCCTCTTCTCCTACTCCCTCTCCTCTACTCTTCTATTACACACCCATACAATGCATACGCGCTTTCTGTCAAGAGACATAGTCCTTCCAGCCTACAGCCTTCAATTATGGAAACACTTTACCTCGAAACCAGCCAAAGAGAATTGTAAAGAAACCTAATGCTACCAGCAGAACAATCAGATGCCAAACTCCAAGGCAAACTACACCCAGTCCCAGAAGCCTGATAGCCCGCATTTTGTATGTCATGTATCTGTCAACATAGTTCCCAAAAAAATTGTCAATTCTTCTTTTTCATTTTAGGAAAGTCTCTTTGTACAACTTTATAGAGGCTCTGATTAGTTTTTCCGCGTCATCAACATCTTTCCAAGCTTTGAATCTGCCCCATTTCTCAGGTTCCAGCCTTTTATATGTTTCAAAGAACTCCTGTATCTCCATTAAAATGTGAGGAGTAACATCAGAGAGTCTAGTGTAATCATCAAATCGTGGATCGCTTATAGGAACTGATAGGATTTTAGGATCTTCACCCGCCTCATCTTCCATCAATAGAACCCCAATGGGTCTAACCTTAACTATGGCGCCGACTTCAAGCGGTTCATAGGAAAGAATCATGATATCTAACGGATCATTATCAAGGAACCATGTTTGAGGAATAAAACCATATTCAACGGGGAATACAACAGATGAGTGGAGAACTCGGTCCAATACTAGAGCTTCCCATTCCCTATGATACTCATACTTGTCTCTTGTCCTGCTAATAACCTCGATAACAGCGTTGAGCATCTTTAGATTCTCATCACCGTATGGGATATCTCTCCATAAATTCAAGAAAGCACACCTCAACGACTGGATTCGATTGGTAAGTATCTTAGTTTAACAAATAAATCAAATTTCCTATGCTCGCGCATCTGAGGTATGCGTGGAGTTGACTATTTATCTCCTAGACCATGAGCCCTGTCCGCGAGGTCCTCCCAGTCAACCCTCAGAATAGCGATAATAACCAGCACGAGAAGCACAACCGAGGCGATCTCATTGAACGTTCCTCCCGTCTCAAAGACCCCTTTTATTGAACTGAAGCTATAGAAGCCAGCGTAAGCGATTACAAGGCACATAATAGTTTTCCCCAGAAACATAGCCGTGATCAATTTCCGTATGTCATATTTGATCATTCCAAGCGGTATTAGGAGGAGATCATCCGGTAGAGGGAGAAGCGCGAAGAGGAATATCACCAGCATACCATATCTGCCTATCAGCTTCCTTACGCTGTCTAGCCTATGACCATATTTCGCCTCGATGACCTTCCTCCCCCCTCTACCAACAAGGTATGCGGATAACTCGCCTATGGTTGATGCTGTGCCTGTGACTAAGCCCAGGATCAGTGGGTTGAGGAAACTTCCACAGATGTAGATGACTAGGGCGAATGGTATTGGGATGAGTATTGTGGCGTTGCCGAGTAGGGTGACGATGAATGCTCCGAGGTAGCCGTGGTTTTTGACTAACTCCATCATCCAGGTCCAGAGGTCAGTCAAAGAATCAACTGATTTGAGATGCTTGCGGTGTTAAAGAATTTACTATCACGCGCGAAGGGCATGGTGGAGGTGGAGGACATCTACGACCATGTTTTGGGTGTGGGGTTCATCCAATTCTGGTCGAATTACAGACCGGTCATCGAGGAGCGTAGAAAGAGGTTGAACGATCAGGACTGGTTGAGGGGCCACATGTACCTCGCTGGCGAATTTATGAAGGAGAAGCTGAAGAGGGATCCCTCATATAAGCTCCCTGAGACAATCGGCGTATGTCTCCCGGAGAAGCGACCTCATCCCTCCATAGTCTTATCCCCAAACCCAAACAACTCGATGTCGGGCCTCAGCCTATGAACCTCCAGGAGCAACCTACCTGGACCAGTTCCAACATCGAGTAGCCTGCCATGTCCGACCTTGGATACCAGGTCGTGGGCGATATCACTATACTGCTGTTCAATGGCTCTTGTACGTGTGAAGCTCTCGTGAGCCTCGCGGCGAAGCTCGGAAGACGGACGAAACTCTGCTGTCCCCTAGCTACCATGTTTCTCCTTCGAAGTGCGCCTAACGTTCCACTTCACCAGCGGCATGGCGAAGTCAGAACCAACATCGGTACTTGAGATAACCCTTCTAAACCACCAGAATCTCTGGAGCGGGGAGAATCCCCCGCCTACCGTGTGCAAGCAGTTGTTCGGTAGCTTTGCCTATCGTAACAATCGAAAGAACGAACGTATACTTTTGGCAAGGAGCATCGGCTCTTCTCCTGCAACAAAATGTCCGCCGCATCCAAGTTCGTTCCAATAGCGAATATCGCGGTAACGCCGTGCAGCGAATTCTCGCGGTGGACGCTCAATCGGTTGTGTTGCCACGAGCGAAACCCCAGTCGGAACCTGGATGGTAAAATCTATTGGGAGCTTCCGCGTGTTATGGGTGCCTTCATAATAGGCTCGTATGGTCGCATTCGCTGTTTCAGTTAACCAATAGAGCGTAATTGTACTCAGCAGGAAATCCTTGGAAAAACGATCTTCCAAGTTCCCACTGGGTGGAGCCGTCCAGACAAACCACTTATCGAGCAGCCATGCTGCGAGGCCAATAGGTGAGTCATTGAGTCCGTAGGCCAGTGTTTGCGGTCGTGTCGATTGAATCCGTGCATAGCCATTATCTTGGGCTTGCCATCGTGAACGCATCTCGAGAAATGCACGTTCAGCATCGGATAAATCAGCGGAATCGAGGGTAACATTTGGACTGGGAATCGATGGCTCGGTTGTGTGATAGCCAATGATGTGCTCGGGATGACTCACATTGACGCGCGTCATGATTGCTGCCCCGTGATCATGTGCGTGTGCGCCAAACCGTCGATAGCCCAACGCATCCATTAACTCGATCCACAACTCAGCAACATCAGGATAGGTAAAGCCACGCTGAAGGGGGCGATCAGAAAAACCATAGCCAGGGATGGAGGGTACAATTACATCGAACGCATCAGTCGGATCACCGCCATATTGGGCGGGATTGGTCAGGGGTGGAATAAGATCAAGCATCTCCAAGAAAGAACTCGGCCATCCATGGGTAATCAACAGTGGAATGGGATTCGGTCCATGTCCACGCTCATATATAAAGTGGACACCTATGCCATTAAGGTCAATGCGGTAGTTGCTAAACGTGTTAATCCGTTTTTCTTGAGCACGCCAGTCAAACACCGTTTCCCAATAGGATGCGAGCTCTTGTAAGACAGCAAGCGGAACACCATAATCCCAGCCTGCATCACGAACTTCATCCGGCCAACGTATGTAGCGCAGGCGTTCGTGAAGATCATCGAGGGCGGTTTGCGCAATTGCAATCTGGTAAGGATAGTAGGACATTGACAGAACTCCATTAATCTAATATTCAGTAGCAGGGGTGCGGGTATTAGAATAGCGCGCGCATATTGTGTGGGTGTGATAAGAGAGTAGAGGAGAGGGAGAGTAGGAGAAGAGGGAAGAGAGAAGGAGTTAGTTAGTAATAGTAAGAGAGGGTTTGGGTTTGGGGCCATAGTCTTATCCCCAAACCCAGACTATCTCAAGTTCTACGGAACCTGGCCTTGAAGTATCTTAACAAGTTTAGATGGGTCGATGTTACCCCCCGACACGATGCACACGATTTTCCCTTTCCCAGCTTTCCCTGAGAGAGCAGCAGCCAACGAAACCGCTCCCGCACCCTCAGCTATGAGGCAGTTACGCTCAGCAAGAAGACGTATCGCATCTACGACTTCCTGCAAGCTGACAACGATTGTACCGTCCACCAACTGCTTAGCCAGATCCCACATCTCGGCGAAAATCCACGGGGCACCCGCACCATCAATGAAACTTGGAGTATAAGGAACCTCCTTCGGGGCATGCCCTGCCTTGAATGCGGCTGATAAGGGCATGGCGGTATCAGCCTCAGCTACGAAGATCTTTGTATCAGACTTGAGGGCACGAATCGCCGATGCTATGCCGCAGGCTAAGCCTCCACCGCCCCATGGAATCACCACCGCGTCTACATCTGGAAGCTTCTCCAAAATCTCCAGCCCAATCGTTCCGTTTCCAGTTATCACCGCCCTGTCACTGAAAGCATGAATGAAAGTACCCTCCATCCCTTCAAGTCTGCGCGTAGCATAGGTATCCCAATACACGTTGCTGGGAACTTTGACTACGTCTGCGCCCAGCCGTCTTATGGAGTCTTCCTTGATCTTAGGGACGCTATCAGGAACAACGCAGGTGCACTTGACCCCCAGCTTCCGGGCAGCCCATGCCAGTCCCTGAGCCCAGTTACCCGCACTAACTGTCCAGACTCCATTCTTTAATTTCTCCTTGTCAGTCGTCTTTATCGCATTTATCCCTGCTCGAATCTTAAACGCCCTTATCGGTTGGAGATTCTCCAACTTCAGATAGATCTCTTGGGAGGCATCATCGCCATTGAAGCGTACGAGTGGTGTAGGCTGCAATTCTTCAGATACGCGTTCCTGTGCAGCCCTTATCTCATCTAAACGCAATGGCTCATACTTTATCATAATGTACCAAATGTAACGTTATTCAATGAATAAATAAGGATTTAATTTCAATGATTAGTAAGCATGCGCGTGCGAGTGGGACTCAGGATAAGACTATTGAGATAAAAGCATGGTTAAAAATTGGAGACCCATCGCGCACGCGTAAAATTGATATTTTTTTATCGTTACTAAGTAATTGGGTTTTTAGATGACGCGACGACGGGTTATGCTAATACTTCTACTGAGCTTGATTCTATCAGATCTAAGCCTCCTACCTTCACATCTATTGAGAGCCGAAGCCCTGCCCGATCTTACGCCTTCTTCGCTTTCCCTAAATCCCACGCAGTCAGAAGTTGGGAAAGATCTAACACTATCTTTCGTGGTGATGAATAATGGAAGTGCTGCCTCGGAGGAGTGTTATGGTGCACTCTTCGTGGGGGATAGCCTTGAGACTGCTGTTACGATACCTCGCATCAACGCTGGTGCAAGTGGTGTTGCGACGGTTATGTGGGTTCCATTTATTCAAGGAGTTTACAGAATCACGTTCATCGTTGATTACTGGGGTTCAATATCCGAGAGTAATTTAAACAACAACCAACTAGTAGTCGAGATCACGGTTTCACAATCGGGGAGCCCAACCCTAAAGATAACCACTGGTCCAAGTGTAGTCGAGGTTACACAGACTTCAGTAACAATATACTGGGAGACCAGTGTGGGCAGCTATGGCTGGGTTGAATATGACGAGGTTGCAGGACTATTTAGGTACAAAGAAACTGATGATGTTTTCTCTCAGACGCATCTGATTAAACTGGCTGATCTTGAGCCCTCATCAACCTACCATTTCACAGCGTTTATAGATGATAACTCTGGGAACACCATACAAAGCAAAGATAGTATTTTCCAGACACTGCCACTTGCTGACACTGTCTTACCCCATGTGTCTCTTATTGATCCTGGGCAATGTCAAGGGATAACTAAGATCTCAGCAGAAGCTCTCGATAACGTGGGCGTTGATAGGGTGGCATTCTATATCGATGAGAAACTTTTATTCATCGATTATTCTTCGCCTTTCGAGTTCTCATTGGATACAACAACGTATGAGAACCGAGAACATAGGCTCAGTGTTGAAGCGTTCGATTTCTCTGGAACGAGTGCAAGCGAGCAATATGATATCAAAATATACAACGTTTTTGATGAGGCTAAACCCACAGTAATAATAGATAGTCCTAAGCCAGGTGACACAGTCACAGGGAAAACAAAAGTTACGACGACATTAAGCGACGACGCTGGCCTGACTAAGGTCTACTTTAAGGTTGATGGCGTAACTGAGGCTTACGCGGGGCTTCCAGATCGTCCGAAGAGCCTGACGCTAAGCTTCGAGTGGGATACAAGGTATTCGCAAAATGGTAGCCACAGGCTTGCGGTGGAGGCTTGGGACATAGGCAGGAATCAAGTCTTTGCCACCTGCGATCTAAATGTATACAATCCATCACACTCGATTCCCCCCAAACTCCAAGTCACGGATCGCATGGTCACAAGGCATGGTAACTATTTCGAGGTATCTTTGACTGTTGAAAACGTTGGAGGCTCAGAGGCAAGAGAGGTGGTAATCACCGACTACCTGATGGGTTTTCAGCCCATATCGAGAAGTGATAAGTACGCCGACTATCTGGCTGGGTTCAGCACATGGACTAATAGAGGAGAATGCAAAATAGTTAGCAAAGTTCCAATATCTGTGGGGCAGTCGGTGGAATACTCCTTTGAGGCTGTACCCGTTCTATTACCACCTCAATCGCCAGGCATCTATTACACAGCCACAATCGGGAACTCCAGCGTCGTCTACCAAGGCGTCGATGGCGCAGACTACTCGGACTCGTCCAATGACCCTACAATGTACACTACGGGCGGTGAGTTTATCGAAACAGCTTACTCAAACGCGTTAAAGGCTTCAGATTATCTCATCATAACCGCTCCGGCTCGGCTGTTCCAGTTTAACAATCACGGTGATGTAGACAAACTGCTATCTTCCATGGCTCAGTTGGCGAGGTACAAGTTCGGTGTCCTAGGGTACGCGGTGTTCCCCTACTACACGAATCAGGATATCCAATCCCTTATAACATATGGGGGACCCTGGAGCAGCGTTCTCAGAAGCGGCTGGGCTTCAGATGGCTACCTTCTGATAGTTGGCGAGGAGGAGATAATCCCGGCGTGGTTTAGACAATTGGGAAGCTTTTGGACTACGTCAGGTACGTTGAATTACATAGTTAATACTGATTACCCCTACGCCAGCACGATAGGGGATGAGACGGTACCAGAGCTAAGCATAGCCAGGATCATTGGGGATAACGCTGCCCTACTGAAAAAAGTCATAGATACGAGCATCAACGTCTACCTTGGGGTACCGGGGTATGGGTTTGATGGTTCGAATCTGCTTCTGGCAGCTGGCTACCCCTCAGGGATGGGTGGGAACGACGCATACATGGATTTCCCTAAAGCGGTGACTGATGCCTCCTCAATTTTCAGCAGAAAGAACCCAAATAGCGTTCAGACGTTGTTTGACGCCTCCGACTATACACAGTATATTATTCTCGAGGATGGAACGCGAAGGATAAACGAGACTAAGACACAGGAGTTGATAGGTAGTACCTTCTTCGCGGCAGCCATCAACCAGGACCTGATATACCTAGCGGGGCATGGAGACCCATATATTTGGGACCAGATAGCTTATTGGAAGATCTGGTCCCTGCCAAACCCGTTTGGATCCTCAAGCCCCGTCATATTCGCATCATCATGCAACGTCGGCGCATATGATGGTTGGTGGAGCCATTCTGGTGGAAAGGATGTTTTCGTCGCCGATGTCACGGGTATGGCTGAGGTCTGTCTCCAGAAGGGAGCTGCGGTCTACTTGGGATCGCTGAACAGCGCTGGCTGGGCTCCATACTCGAATAAATTCTTTGAGCTGTGGGATATGGACCATTCAGTAGCCCGTTCAGTTAGGGATTTGAAGAGAAGCCTCGGAGACGATGACAGGGATGTTATGTGGAAGGGTTGCTACCAGGTCTATGGAGACGCTAAATTCGGTGCAGTAGGGTATCCGACAACGAGTGTGAGCTACTCCAGGCAGATTACACAGCAAGATGCACCTGTCACAATCAACGTCGAAGTACCCGACTACGTCGTTTCTAGGGTCGATGGAGAAGATTATTTTGAGATCCCTGGAGGGTACGAGTACCTAGAAGTAGGCAAGCCACTTGTCCCATGTTACAGGGTGTTCTATGATTACCCTAAAGGGGCCCAGATTCAGAGTGTTACCCTTACAGAAAGATCGATACCGGTCACAGCATCAGGTTTTAACATCCCTAAAGCAAATATTACGTTACCCTTTATTGGATATCTGGCTCCTTCTGAAGAATCACTCACTGTAGGGTGGTGGCCTGTGAAGGAGTACGAGTGGTCCATCATAGAAAATCCTGAAAACACGACCCTAGCAATAACCGTCTATCCCATCCAATATAATTCTCAGACCACCGAAGTAAAGTTCAACAAGAGCTACCGCTTCGACATCAATTACACTATATCTCAGGTTGAGCTCACCGGATTTAAAATGGACAAGAGCGTCTATGGAGTGGACGAATCTGTTAATGTCGATGTTGAGGTCAGCAACGTTGGCAGTG
The DNA here is from genome assembly GCA_041489375.1 of Bathyarchaeia archaeon. Lineage (GTDB taxonomy): Archaea > Thermoproteota > Bathyarchaeia > TCS64 > TCS64 > UBA8941. The sequence continues at coordinate 12,918 of JBGPRA010000013.1, forward strand.
AGGGGACAGACGTTGTCGTGAATTCGGTGATAACCAGAGAAGGTAACGACGAGGCTGTGAGCGGACTACCCTTCCGCATCCTAAATGACCTGAAGAGAAAAGCATCCTATTCAACTCGCTGGGACACCAAGGGGTTTGATCCCGGTTACTACAGCATAGTAACAGAGCTGAGGGACGCGAAGGGAGTTCTCTTGGATAAAAGGACTGAGGGCTTTAGAATCGGCGAACCCTATGGAGAAATAGTCAGCTTAACCATGAATCCGGAGGGCTTTAAAATCGGGGAAAGAGTTGACGTGAAGATCATGTTCCAAAACACCGGTAGCATCAACCTAACTGGTGGAACCGTGACAAGGATATACAATTCTCGCGGCGACATCATCAACGAGTTTAGCCACCCATTCACTGAGCTGCCGCCCCATGAAACCGTAGAGTTCCTAGACGCATGGGACACTTCCAGCATCGGAGAAGACTTATACAAGGTCGTAGGATTCGCCCAATACGATGGCGCCGCAACCCCTCCAACCATCAAGGCGGCCGGCTTTGATGTCACCCATCCCTCAATAACACCAATCACATGGGCTCAGGTATTGAAAGAAGACGCCTCGTTGAACGTCGAAATCTTGGACCAAAACGAAGTCACACACGTAGAGTTCTCCATAAGCGAGGTAGGCGAGGAGACCTCGATTGAGACAACCCAGGCACTCAACCTCGGCGACAACGTGTGGCGTATAGCGTTTGACACAACAAAGGTTGAAGATGGAGCCTACTCGTTGACGATTAAAGCAGCAGATTCATTCAACAATATTGGAAGCAGGACGCTGGCAATCAGAATACGCAACCAACCATCACTCGACATCACGACCCAGCACCCCAACACGCCATTAAAGATCGACGGAGTAGACTACAGGACAGATACAATTGGATTATTAAGCGTCACGCTCCCCACTGGAAATCACACAATCGAGGCCCAAACCCTAGTAGAAACAGATACCTCAAGGGCCCTCTTTACGGAGTGGGGGGACCAGGTCACGTCAAACATCCGATCAATAGCTCTAGATGAAGACCTCAGCCTCTTAGCAGAGTATAGGAAACAGCACCTTCTGACGGTTTCTTCACCAACTGGAGATCCTATTGGGGCTGGATGGTACGATAATGGTGATGAGGCGTCCTTCTCAGTGACATCTCCTACAGGATTCATCATCCAACAGGTATTTGTTGGTTGGAGTGGAGACTCCAACTCGACTTCACTGAACGCCGAAACCGTTGTGGATGGTCCCAAAACCGTTGTGGCTAACTGGAGAACGGACTACACTCAACTCTATGCTCTAATTGGTTTATCAGTAGCCATAGTAGCTACGATGGGGATTGTGTTAAGACGAAGGCGTTAATCTCTGAGATCACTGGCGTATGCATCTAGGGCATATCTCATGTTGTTGATGTAGTCTGCTGCGGCTTCTAGGACTCCAGCTGCTGCCGCGCACGCGACAACTATAGGGTATCGTCTAACTAGTCAAATATTTTGAGAACTGCTCAGGAATAACGTAACCCGGCTCCCGCCTCTTCTTGACCTTCACCATCTCAATGGCGAGGTACTTCACATAGGGCAAATACGACTCACAAATTAAGAATGGGAACACGCACTCGTAGCTTAGAACCAATCCCAGTTTAAATCATACTTCTCCGCAATCTTCTTGAAAACATCATACTTCTCATAATCAAAAGACACGATACGCTTCGGAACCACAGATATGATAACACAATCCACTACACTCAGATACTCTCTACTGACCGTCTCGAGCTTATCAGCCGGGGTCATGTGTTCAAACATCTTCATAATCAATGGCAGGACATTATCTCGGCTTATACTGGCCTCTCCATAGATGAGGGCGCCCCTAATCGGCTTCTTCGTGTCTATCAACAGGGTGACTTGGTTGTTTCTCTTGATGTTTCGGTTCTTTCGGGTTGAAGCATGGGAGATTATCTCTATTTTCCCAGAAGTATAGAAGTAGCCGACTGGCGCTGCGTGTATTGAGCCGTCTCTGTTGTAGGTGCAGAGGGTTGCGTAGCCTGTGTTTGTGAGGAATGTCTCGAGTTCCTCTTTACTTAGAGGTGGGAATTGATTGGGGTAAGACATCTATTTTCAATCATCTCCTGTTGTCTCGTTGAACATCGGAGACTATCATAGTATCGAGTGGAACTCAGGATAAGACTATGGCCCCACAGTGAGCCCAAGCTCGGGCACTTGACTTATGCGCGCGCGCATGGAGTATTGGTTTCGGTTGGTGATCCAGATGGTGGCTTCGATTATCGCAGGTGCGTGGTATATCTCGTTGTCCGTTGTTAGTCTGTACGTTAGCATCCATTCGAGGCTCGATGTCGGCGCCTCGATCGGTGAATTCATCGCGAGGGGTAGGAAGGCGGTGATTGTTAGTATGCATGAGATTAGCGCGGTCAGAGCTGTTCTTGATGTGTGTGACATTGCTGTATTCTTGGCGATGGGTAGCGGCTTAATATTAGTGATTAGAACAGGCTTTCAGCATCAAGATATTTTCTATGCGTATGCAAGATAGTTTTTCAGCGCGCGTATGAATTAGGGTTGAGGCTGGTTCTCAGATTTAACTCTGGACATCTGAACGCGCCGGTAAACGTAGTAGATCGCCGCGATTATGACCGCGAACGGCCCCAGGGCAACGATGAGGATGATCATCCCCTCAACCAACGTAAAGAGGATCTGGGCACCCGTCTTCACTGGACCGGAGAGGTCGAGCTCCGGCATAAACGCTGCCGCCTTAGCCGGGGTCTGGTTTAGTGAGACGGTGATGGTGGCGAGCTCGACTCGACTGTTGAGATAGTTGATCTGACCCGTGAGACTCTCTACGGTGCCGCGAACCCTAGCGAGCTCTTGCTCAACCGTCAAAACCTCAGCGACTGTCTTGGCGAGCCCAAGGATCTCCTGGAGCCGAACCTCCTGCCTCTTCACGTTGATAAGCTGCGCCTGGAGGTCAACATACTTCTCGGAGACGTCATCCCCGTTGATGTTCCTGCTCTGAACCTTGCCCAGGATCTCAACCTCCGCGACGGCGTCATAGAAGGCGTCCTGCGGGACGCGGATGGTGATGCTGCCGTCCTCTGCGCCTGTGTATACGCTGGCGACGTAGCCCTTGTACCTCTCTGTGAGCAGCTGGAGGCTTGTGATCGCCGATTCGACTTTATCGACCTTGAGGCTGATAGAAGCGGTGTATACGACCATCCTATTGGAGAAGTCCTCAGCGGTGACCGCGGTGGGTGTTGCCCCTTCTTGACTAACGGTCTCGGTGGTCCAGACGGAGTTAAGTGGGTTCCCAGCTGCGTTAGCGGCTGCCTTGGCTGCCGCAGCAGCGGCAGCGTGTGCCCCCGCAGCGTCTGCGTTGCTTGATGACGTCACGGTCTGGGTCACTACTGTTCCTTGGTTCACGGTCTTACTTGGTGAGGAAAAGTAGCCGACTCCGAACGCCGATGCAAGGATGATGATCACCACTATCACTAAAATGGTTCTCTTCGATGTCTCTGCTATCCCCGATATCATTCCGCCCGTGTTGATCCTCTCGTAAATTAGTTGGAATCTATTACGCATATAATACTAGAGTTTCGAACAGCTATTCGCGCGCGCGATAGGTAGCCATTCTGCGAATACTACAATATATGTCCAAACGCCTAATCTTCTCCAAAAATTGGTGGCAAAATGAAGTTCAATCAAAAACATCGGTATAAGTGGCCACATCATGACCATCATAAGCGCTAACTGATTGAACATAAAACCCTCAAGAAACAAGCATCATCGTCTCATCTATCAGTGAAGTGTGCGCGTTCCATCTCGAACTTGGGCTCTGAGCTGAACTCCCACGGGAACGGCGTCGGCCTGCCCCGTGGATACATCTTCAAGAGCTTCTCCCTCAACTCCATATCCCTAACCGTGAAGGGCTTCACCTCTTTCTGATTAATAACGACCCTGAAGGGAGAGAGTAACGCCTGAAGGGTGTCCGCCTCAACCCTGACCTCGTCCCTTTGGTCTCTGTAGAGGGAGATCTCCTGACCTCCCCTCGCATGTACGATCTTCTTCGCCTGGAAGCTGGAAAATTCCTCGACAGCCTTGTCGAGGTCAACGGGGTCCCACCACCTGAACCTCACGTAACCATATTTCGAGGACATTCTGGTACACACCTATCAATACGAGAAACTGCCTCGGTTATAAATATATCTTTTTATGATATATCTTTATTATGAATACCTCTCCCTCGAGTAACATCAGTTAGTTTTGAATACGGACTATATTGTCCTCACACAAAACTATAAATATATCAAAATATGATATATCATCACGTGCGTTAAATGGATGAAGAGAACCTAAACGACCTAGTCTCAGACTTCTCAAGGTTCTACATACTAACAATACTCTACGAGGGCTCAGACCATGGATACAGCATTCTAAGAAAATACCAAAATCGAGTAGGAAAAAAGATCAGTCCCGGAATCGTCTATCCGTTCCTCCAACAACTAGAGGAGAAACACCTCATCTCAGTAAAATCCGAGATGATAGGGGACAAGGAGAAAAAACTCTATACGCTAACCGATGAAGGAAAAGCCTTCTGCAATAGACTATTTGGGCGATTCGCCAACCTCGTTACAGTAGCAATTGAGCCAGGCCTAGACATATGCGCTCACTGCGGATGTAAGATGTATGAGGGAGGATACAAGGAAGTAATCAATGGAAAAACACTAACCTTCTGCTGCATTCACTGCGCCGCTGCCTACAAATCAGAACTCCATAGCACTGGAATGGAGGCACACAAGCATGGTTAGAGATCCAGTCTGCGGTATGGAAGTTGACCCGAAGACCACACGATGGTCAATGGAATATCGTGGAGCGGTGTACTACTTCTGCTCCGAGAAGTGCCTCAACGATTTCGTTGCAGACTCTGACAAATATCTGAGTAGAGGCTCTGGAGGCCAGACCCACGATCACGGTGGTATGGGTGGTTGCTGCGGCGGAGTGGGTGGAAGGATGGGATATATTCATCTTGCTTTGATGATTCTATTCCTGATCCTCATCGTGACAAGAAATCTGTAGAGATGACACGACTTGAAAAAGTCACAATTGGAGACGCTCGAATCAGAGATCGAGAGCCTGAGGAAACGCATGGAGTCTAACACGCGTAGGATAGAGGAACTCGAGGCAACCGCATTCACGCTAAGCGATGAGGAGGAGGTAGTCCTCGTCGCGGTGCCTCGTAAAATCAGCTCAGGTATCAGGTAAACCCTCCCACCAGATATCTTATGTAGTGATATATCATTAAAAGACACATTTATATTGAGGGGCATCTCGGAGTATTCTGATAATAATGAACGGAAGAAACACCATGATATGGACCATAGTTGGTGGCGCAGCGTTCCTGCTGCTAGCGGGCTGCATTATCAGGTTCGGCCTCTTAGGAGGATTGATGATGCGCGGAGGATACTATGGCTCTTGGATGATGGGAGGCGGCTTCGGCTTGATGGGAATAGGCATGATCCTATTCGGCCTCCTAGTATTAGCCGGATTATACCTGGTCTTCAGCGGGTACAGGCCTAACTGGCATAGTAGAAGTGACAGCGCATTAGCCATCGCCCGGGAGAGATACGCCCGAGGCGAGATTACACAGGAAGAGTATGAGAAGATCCGTAAGAGCCTAGAGTAAGACAGAGGCGACGTAATGAACAGTAAAGTCATGTTGGGTTTCGCCCTCATAGCTATTGGCGTAGTTGGGGTATCTGCATTCAGCTTCGTCGCCCTCGGCAAGGTAGACCTGGATAAGGCCGTCACGATCGCAAACAACTACCTCTCGACAACGGGCAACCCGGACTTAGAGGTGAAGGAGGTAATAGAGTTTCAGCAGAACTACTACGTCGTCTACACCGAGAAGTCAACGGGAATCAACGCCTTCGAGATGCTCATCGACAAACAGAGTGGAAGAATATTCCCCGAGTATGGCCCAAACATGATGTGGAACACAAAGTACGGCCACGGGGGAATGATGGGTGGATATGGTGGGGGAATGATGGGCGGAGGCATGATGGGTGGTGGTATCCAGATCCAAGGAGGGTCTCAGATTGCTCTCGACGAAGCTAAAGGGATCGCGCAGAGATACATTGACAGCAATTACCCTAGCGCCAAGATCGAGGACGTGCTACAGTTCTACGGCTACTACACGGTGCACGTTGAGAGAGACGGTAAGCTCCTCGGCATGTTCAGCGTCAACGCATACAGCGGCTCCGTCTGGTGGCACAACTGGCACGGTGCCTACATTCAGAGCCGAGACCTCGGCTAATGACCCAAAATTTATCAGGTTTATTCACTACTAATCCTTGAATTTTTAGTGGGGTGAAGACAATGGCCAGAGATCCAGTCTGCGGGATGTATGTTGACGAGAAACACGCGGCTTTCAAGGTAGAGCGAGGCGGGAAGACCTACTACTTCTGCTCCGAAGGCTGCATGCTCACATTCCAGCAGCCCGACCGAGAGCTGAAGAAACTCCGCAACCTCGGAGTACTCAGCTTCACACTCGGCGTCCTAACGTTCCTCGTGATGTTCACCAGTATAAGCCTCCCAATCCTCCCCATGGAGTGGTGGGCGCTCATATTCTCAACCACCGTCCAACTCGTCGCTGGCAGCCGATACTATAAGGGAGCATGGGGCGCGTTGAAGGCGCGCACTGCGAACATGGACACCCTTATAGTCATCGGGACGACCACGGCGTGGGGATATAGCACATTTGTGGTCCTCTTCCCGAATCTGGCACCCAGTAGCGAGCTCTACTTCGACACCTCAGCCCTAATCCTTGCCCTGATACTCGTTGGTAAATACCTTGAGGAGGTCGCCAGAGGCAGAGCCTCGGAGGCTGTTAGGAAGCTGCTCGACCTTCAACCACAGACAGCCCGCGTCGTTCGCGAGAATGGAGTGGAAGAGGAGGTGGGCGTGGAGATCGTCATGCCGATGGATATTCTCCGAGTTAAACCCGGGGAGAAGGTTCCCCTCGATGGAACGATTATAGATGGATCCAGCAGCATCGATGAGAGCATGGTGACGGGGGAGAGCATCCCTGTCTCGAAGCAGGTCGGAGACGAGGTCATCGGGGGTACCATGAACCGGGAGGGCAGCTTCAAGATGGAGGTCACCAAGATCGGGATGAACACGACCCTTCAGCAGATCGTTCAGATGGTGGAGGATGCGCAGCTCAGTAAGGCCCCTATCCAGCGCCTCGCGGATCTGGTCGCGGCCTACTTCACTCCCGCGGTACTAATAATAGCAACAGTTGCTGCATTGGGTTGGCTCTACATTGGACACGTCCCTTTCGGCGTGGCGATTACCACCTTCATCGCCGTTATCATCATAGCTTGTCCCTGCGCGATGGGGATCGCCACCCCAACGGCAATTCTAGTCGGCGCAGGGCTTGGAGCTCAGAATGGGATCTTGATCAAGAACGGTGAGGTCCTGGAGAAAGCGCATAAGTTGCAGGCAGTGGCATTCGATAAGACCGGCACGCTGACGAAGGGGGAGATTGTAGTCACCGATGTTATTGGAGATGAAGGGAACACGTTCATGGCTGATGCAGCCAGTCTGGAGAAGCTCAGTGAACACCCGATAGCCGCAGCGATTGTGAAGAAAGCTGAGGATATGGGTCTAAAAGTCACAGACCCAGAGGATTTCAAGTCCCTGCCTGGACGCGGCGTCAAGGGTTCCATCAGAGAGCGACACTACGTAATCGGGACGATTCGACTCATGGAGGAGGAGCAAATCGACTTGTCCCTATTGAAATCTCAAGCCGAGGATCTATACAATCAGGGCAAGACCCTTTCTTATGTGGCAGCAGACGGCAGGGCGATTGGATTAATCGCGTTAGCCGATCAGGTCAAGGAGAGTAGCGGTGAGGCGGTTAAGATGTTGAGAGAGATGGGCCTGCAGGTCATAATGATCACTGGTGATAACCGGAGGACTGCAGAGGCCATCGCGAAACAGGTTGGGATTGAACGATACATCGCTGAAGTGTTACCCGAGGATAAGGTCAAGGAGATACGGAAGCTCAAGGAGGAGGGCCTAATCGTAGGAATGGTCGGTGACGGTGTAAACGATGCCCCAGCCCTTGCTGAGGCTGATGTGGGGATAGCTCTCGGCAGTGGCACAGATGTAGCTGTTGAGACAGGTGGGCTTGTCCTCATACGCAATAACTTGTTGGATGTGCCTAAGGCGATTGAGCTCAGCAAACGCACCTACAATAAAATTCTCCAGAACCTCTTCTGGGCATTCGCATACAACACCGTGTTGATACCAGTTGCCGCGGGTGCGCTCATCCCATGGGGAATTAGTATGAACCCGATCTACGCCGCTGGTGCTATGGCTATCAGTAGTATCACTGTCGTTACAAACAGCCTTCTTCTCCGTCGATGGAAGCCTAGGATCTCATAAAACTAGCATATGTGTCACAATATATTTTTACACTGTTCCTCAATGCATTTCGCGCGCGCGATTATAGGTCCACCAGCTTAGCCAAGGTGGGTATGACGAAGTCGAGGCCCAGGTTTCTTAGCGTCGTGCGTGCGCGATGATCAAGCAGATGATTAACGTGGAGAGGGCTTTTTGGCCTAAAGAGGTGGAGGTTTGTGCCTCTTCTCGATTTTGAGATGGTGAAGGAGAGTTATGGGAGAAGCAGGGAGGACCTGAAATTTCACTCAACATTATTTTATAGTAAAATGAACTCCATATGAATCGAATACATCATTGAAGACGATAGGGATAATTGGGGGCCTCAGCTCAGCGGCCTCAGCACATTATTATCAGTCGATCAACAGAATCGTGAACGAGAGACTGGGCGGCAATCACAACGCTAAGAGCATAATGTACACCTTCGACCTTGAAGAGTTCGAGCCTGTTCTAACTCAGGAAAAGTGGGACAAGGTGGCGGAGAACCTTCTCGACGCCGCGAAGCGACTCGAAGCAGGTGGCGTTGACTTCATAATAATCGCCTGCAACACGGTCCACAAGGCTGCGCCACTTGTTGAGCCCTACCTCAAGGTCCCCTTCATACACATAGTCGACCCCACCGGTGAGAAGATTAGGGCTATGGGGCTCAGTAAGGTGGGGTTGTTGGGTACTAGTTGGACTATGGAGGATGGTTATTACGCGAATAGACTTCGGGATAAGTATGGTATCGAGGCTGTGGTGCCGGGTCCCGAGGATAGGATCACCATTCAGTCGATTATCTACGAGTTAGTTAATAATCGGATTCTGGAGTCGTCGCACGCGAGGCTAGTTCCCATCTTGGATAGACTTGAGAAGATGGGCGTGGAGGGGATTATTCTCGGCTGCACCGAGCTTCCGCTTATTCTAGGTCAGAGAGATACCAAGCTACCAGTCTTCGATGGCAATATTAACCATATCTACGCGGCAATTGACTACGCACTCTCCTAGAATAATTAAAAACCGCGTACATGAAAGAGGCTTATGCAAAAGTAACTTTGGTTATTTCTTTCAAGTATCAGGCGGAGCTGAGGATAATGGCATGGAGAGATTCTATTTTGACTTCTTCGAGTCAGGGAGCAGCTTCCCCCCAAGACTCTTGACCTCCGTGACAAGCCAGTCAAAGTCCTCGTAGCAACTGCGATGATTCACATTACAGACTCGAAGCATGTACTTTCCTTTAATTGTTGTATCACTCACGACGAAAGCGGATAATTTCCATAGACCATCTAAAATAGCCTTATTTAGTTTCTCTAACTGAGATTCATCTAACCCCCCAGGATTATATCGGAAGCAGCAGATATTGCTCTCGACAGGCGCGGTAACTTCAAGATTCGGTTCTTTTTTAATTCGATTCGCGAGGTAATTTATCTGCTCGATATTCTGCTGGATAAGTCTACTGTACTTCTCCCTGCCGTATGCTCGGAGGAGCATGTAGACCTTCAGACTCAGTATTTGGTTTGAGAGCCTTAGCCCCAGGTTCCCTGTATGGAATTGGTCCTCAAAAGCATCCATAGCTGTCTTTAGGTATGCAGCCTCATGACCGTAAACGAATGTCTTGATGTGATCACGTGGGTTTCTAACCAATGTACATCCTATCCCATAGGGCATATCCATCCACTTGTGTAGGTCAATAGCTAAAGAGTCGGCTCTCTCCATACCGTCAGTTAGCTTCCTATGGGTTTTACTTAGCTTAACCCACCCACCGAATGCACCGTCGACGTGCAGCCACATCTTCTCTTTCTCAGAAAGGTCCGCTAGTGTATTGAAATCATCGAATGCACCGCTACCCACAGTTCCCGCGCAGCCTATTATGCAGAATGGGTTGAAGCCACTTTTTCTATCTTCGTGGATAGCCTTCTCAAGTGAGTCGAGTCTTATCTTACAATTCTCATCTGTTGGGATATGCTTTAGGGCATCCGTTCCTAACCCAAGTAATTCTATGCTTCGGTCGAGGCAATCGTGACCCTGGTCGGATACATAGAGAGTCATCTTCTTCGGG
>JBGPRA010000014.1:0-22645 GCA_041489375.1 Bathyarchaeia archaeon
ACTCTTCTCACACCTGACCACATCATCAAACTCCTCAAAAAGCAACCACGCATTCTTTTTCTTGGAACAATAGGCGGCTTGAAGTATATTGATAAAGCCCTACCAATTATTCTTAAATCCGCTCAAGATGGCCATACGACTACTCTTATCGACGTTATTCCCCCGACAGAACCAAACTGGGAACATTTGACACGGGCTCTTAGATACATCGACATCTTACATCTTAACAATAATGAGGCCTACCTTATCACGGGAATAAGTGACCCTAAAAAAGCTATAATCGCGCTTCGTATTTTAGGTGCAAACACGATTGTAATAACAAGTGCCTCAATGGGTCTCACTGCACTCAGAGGAGAAACAATAATCTCTATGCCTGCCTTCAAAGTTAATGAGATTGACTCTACAGGGGCTGGCGACGCATTCTGCGCAGGCTTAATTAATTATTTATTAACTCTTAAAAATCCGATCGATACTACTTTAAACGAATTTCTTTACGCCCTTCTCGAAGGGCAAGCCGCCGGAGCTGCTTGTGTCACTTCCTCCGGTGCGACAACTAATGTAAAAGCTGAAAAAGTTCGACTTCTTTTAAATGAACAGAGTGGTACCGTACTCTCCTTATCAACCAAGTCTATAACTAAGATAAATTAATATAGTCTTATGGAGCTTCGGCGAAAAATCTCCACAGGAATCAAAAGTCTTGACTTAAAGCTATTCGGTGGATTCTCAATAGATGAAGTCGCATTTATCTATGGTGAGCCTAGTACTGGAAAAACGACTCTTTTACTCAGCGCCGCGGCACGGCTAATCTCGCTTGATCCTGTAGCTAAAATTGTCTATGTCGATTCAGACGGTAAGTTTTCAACGAAACGATTAAGTCAAATGACTAAAAATGATGAAAACCTTCAACGAGTTATTTACACTCGACCTTCAAGTTTCAAGGAGCAAGCTGAGGTTCTTGACAACCTACCTGAACAGATCCAGCAAGGCGATCTTGTTTGCATAGATTCATTCACGGGGTTATACAGATTAGAGACTGGAGACTCACAAAAGACATTTTTAGAGAACAAGGAGTTGAATAGACAACTAGGGCAGATTAAAGAAATAGCTTTCTCAAAAAGAGTCGCAGTTCTCCTTACTGGGCAAGTAAGAAATATCCTCGAATCTTCCGTCCCCGCTATAGAGCCTGTAGCACAACGTCTTCTCCGATTTTGGAGCGACACAGTCATAAGGCTAGAAAACACATCCAGCCAAGGCTTCAAGCAGGCCTCTGTCGAGAAACCTAATAATCTCAAAGGTGCCGTTAGGTTCAGGATAACAGAAAAGGGTTTAGAGGACGAATAATAAGATGCAGGAGGAAATCAATTGGTTCATCAATACCATTTGGCTATTCCTCCCAGCTTATTTTGCTAATGCTGCTCCTGTTCTCTTGCATGGTGGAGGACCCTTAGATGGGGGAAAAAACTGGCGTGATGGCAAGAGGCTCCTTGGTGACCATAAAACGGTCTATGGTACCCTCTTTGGAATCATCGTTGGAACTCTAGTAGCTATAGTTCAAAGGAATCTTCTACAAGGTTTCCTCTTCTCAGTCGGTGCTATTAGTGGTGATCTTTTATTTGCTTTCATTAAACGACGAATTGGAATTGAGCCAGGTAGACCGCTTCTTATTTGGGATCAAGTGGGCTTTGTTCTTGTTGCGATACTTTTAAGTAGCTTTATTGAACCTAAGTCCTCCTGGCAACAAGATATTGCTATGATTGTAACTACAATACCTATTCACTATATTACAAACCTATTTGCTTGGGGGTTGAATTGGAAAAAAGAACCGTGGTGATTTATTTTATAATGATACTAATATCAATTGAACTAACCTTCAGTTATCTTACTCGCTTATGGGCACGCGCGTATCCTGATGGATGGATGAAATAAATAACTCATAACTATGGGGATCGCGACGTATCCTAACTCGTCTATTCTACAAGAGACACATTCCCTTCTGCAGATACCATATTATTATCCAGAAACTTTATCCACTACATATTCTAAACACCATTTAACATATGAGGACCATAAATGCCGCTGTCATTGGCTGCGGATCATGGGGCCGCAACCATGCTCGCGTATATCATGAGCTCCCGAACGTGGAACTTGTCGCTATATCAGACCTCAATCCCCAAACTGCTCAACAGATAGGCGAACGCTATGGCGTCCCAAGCTATACTGACCCCAAAAAAATCATCGAAGACCCACGCATTGATCTTATTTCAATATGCACCCCTACTATCACCCACGCCGAAATCGCTATCACAGCTATCGAGGCTGGTAAACATATACTCGTAGAGAAACCTATGACAAACACCATCGCTGATGCGAAGAAAATCATTGCGTTGGCAGAGCTCCAGAAGGTCAAACTCGCCATCGGATTTGTCGAACGCTTCAACCCAGCTGTACAAGAGGCTATCAAGCTGACCTTAAACGGCGACATTGGCGCCCCACTCCTCGCCTACGCAAGCCGCGTGAGCCGTAGTCCTGGCCGAATAGGTGATGTAGGGGTGATAAAAGATCTAGCCATCCATGACATCGACATAACTAACCACCTCTTCAGCGACCAAGCACAATCCGTCTACGCCGTTGCTGGCTCAATCCAACACAAGTTCGAGGACTACGCTCAGATCAATATTAGCTATACCAACAACCGTAATGCAATAGTCTCGACAAATTGGCTCACCCCGAGAAGAATCAGGAATCTAACCATCACTGGAACCGAGGGAATAATCAATGTCGAGTATACTAGCCAACAGATAACGGTCGAGAACAATGAAAAGCTCACGCAACCCTATCTTAATTATCAAGAGCCCCTAATGCTCGAGTTAAAGTCCTTCACAGACGCTGTCCGTGACGATACCAGACCTAATGTAACCGGTGAAGACGGCCTACGCGCCCTTATTATCTGCGAAGCAGCCCTCCAATCCGCAAAAACAGGTAAACAGATTAAGCTGAATTAAGACGCACACTATATAAACATAAAAACCGAGTAGATCCTAAACTTCTCCATGGGTACACGCTTATTGTATTTCTCAATAAAAGAGTCTCTCTAATTCGTGAATAGTTCAGTATCTAAATTAAAGCAGGAAAATTTGGACTATGATACCACTCGTTTTAGAAACAATTCGTTAAACCTTTTCCAGTCACAATCAACGGTCAAATCTGTGTTCGACTCCTTCGGGGCTGAATGTCTTATTGATAAGCCGTAAGCTACAGTTTGACCAATCGATAGTTCCCCCTTCGTCTCCACGTCAACGAAGCATCTCCTCACACTCATCAAACTCGGATCAATTACTGCCCCAATTGTTAGAGCATCGCCGATCTGGAGACCCCCTTTCCAGTCTGGGTGTAGCCCAACTAGGTACCTGAACCATGGATCGAAATTATCGAAACAATATTTTGTTGCATCGTTCGCGACCTTGACTCTATCCCACTCCTCCTTAGATAACACAGGCTGATAATATGTCTCCAGCCCAATCATCGTGATATGCATCCCCGAATTAAAGAAAATCCTGGCGGCTAGGGGATCTCCCCAGATGTTAAATTCCGCAACAGGGGTGGTATTACCAGGAACCAATACCGCCCCACCCATCGAGTAGACCCCATTGAGCTTACCAGCGATTTTTGGCTCCCGGAGGAGAGCCGAAGCCACATTCGTTAAAGCCCCAAGAGTAATAAGAGTCACCTCACAGGGAGCCTCCATAATCTTCCTTATCATCAGGCTAACCCCATCCTCTCTAATTGGTTTAATCCCCGGCCTTCTAGTCGCTCTCGTCGAAGACCTACCTCCACTCTTCCAGATCTTTAAAATGTTTTTCCTCTGTTCCGTTAGGTCTTGGGACATGGAGATCTCGAGCCCTTTCGCCACAGGGATATCTCCCCTGCCCATCAGCTCCACAGTGTTAAGAACGTCATCTGTAGAGTCCCGTAAGTTTCTTATCCCACTAAGCGTGCTGATTCCCTCAACGCTCAGATCACTAGATTTTAGAGCCAAGATTAGTGCCATTACGTCGTCGAATTCGCCATCAGTGTCTATAAAAACCCGTTTCATGGTATATAATAGTAAGATAACCTAGATATAATCGACGATTACTATACACAGCAATTACCAAAGGGATCGATGATGAACATCGTCGTAGTTGGAATGGGGTATGTTGGCATACCCGTCGCCGCCCTCTTCGCGGACGTGCCAGGCTTCAGTGTCACAGGGCTCCAGCGTCGAAGCGGTCGTAGCGCATGGAAAATCGACGCCCTCAATCAGGGTAAATCGGTAATAGAGGCAGAGGAACCAGGACTACCAGAGCTAATCAAGCGGATCCACGACAAAGGCACTTTCCACGTCACCGACGACCTCTCTGTATACCGAGAAGCCGACGCAATAATAATAGCTGTTCAGACCCCAGTTGACGAGAACCACATCCCCCGGTACGAATCTCTTCGAAGCGTCCTAACTGACATCGGTGAGCATATGAAAAGTGGTTCCCTCATCTGCCTCGAATCTACAGTCGCCCCCGGCACCACTAACCACCTAGCAAAACCCATCCTTGAGCAACATAGCGGACTCAAAGCTGGGCGGGATTTCAGCCTCCTCTTCAGCTATGAGCGCGTCATGGTGGGTCGCCTCCTTCACAATCTTACACTGTATGACCGAATAGTCGGTGGAATCGACCCCGAGTCAACACGCCGTGGCATCGAACTATACAGACACATAGTAAAGGCTAACCTGCATCCTACTGATGCCCTCACCGCTGAGGTCGCTAAAGTCACGGAAAATGCTTATCGAGATGTGAACATAGCCTTCGCCAATGAGATCGCTATCATCTGTGAAAGCCTCGGCGTCAACGTCCATGATGTACGTCGCTTCGTAAACAGCCTCCCCAACGACTCTAGTAACCCATCCGCAAATCCTTACCGCAACATGCATACCCCGGGCGCGGGAGTTGGTGGCCACTGCCTTCCCAAGGATAGCTGGCTACTCAAGTATGGTCTAGATGCATATGGTTCCTTCAAATTCGAACCAGCCATCATCACAGTGAGCCGTTACCTCAACGACAACATGCCTAGTCATATGAAGGAGCTAACCGAGGAGGCGCTCAAGGAGAAAAGTCTTAGACTTAGAGACGCGAAGCTTACACTCCTTGGAGTAGCCTTCCTCGAAAACAGTGATGATACCCGCAACACTCCCGCGGAGTCCCTTTACAAGCTACTTGAAGGGCAATGCCGTAGCCTTATCGCTCACGACCCATATGTAAAGGAGTACGAGACTCTGAAGATCACCCAAAACCTTAACGAAGCCGTTAATGACAGCGACTGCCTAATCGTCGTTACACGTCACAATGAGTACCTAAGCCTAAAACCCGCGACCTTGAAAAAACAGATGAATACTCCCATCATCGTAGATGGCAGAAACGTCTTCAACCAAGAAGAGTGCCTTAAATTGGGCTTTAGCTTCCGTGGCGTTGGGCTTCCTAAGAAAGCCTCAGCTAAATTAGCCAGTTCTAGTACCTAAAGTGACCTTTACAACCATTTCGGCGCCACCCCTGATGATGTTCAACGTGATAACGTCCCCTGGCCTCTTGTTCCTCTGCATATATAAAATTAGGTCGTAGAGTCCCTTCATTTCCAGCCCGTCAGCAGTTGTGATAACATCTCCGCCTAGTGGCGTATACTCTCCGTCCACAAGGACATACTTTGTCCCCCCTTTTAGACCATAGACATCTGCTGGACTTCCCCTAGTAACCGATGTAAGTAAAGTACCATGCGTCCCCTCTGGGAGACCCATAGCTGAAATAATACTCGGCGTTACATCAACACCCTGTATTCCAATGTATACCTGATCATATTTTCCGGTGCTTATCAGGCTAGAGAGTTCACTCTCAATAGTGTTACTCGGAACAGCGAAACCTATTCCCGTCGACGTTTGTGACACTATGGCGGTGTTTATCCCGATGACTTCCCCTCTCATATTGAGTAAAGGCCCACCACTATTACCAGGATTGATCGCAGCGTCAGTCTGAATAACGTCAACAATTGGGTACCCACTAGCTGAGTCCATCTCCCTGCCAAGCGCGCTCACGATGCCCGTCGTTAACGTATCAGCAAGTCCGTAAGGATTTCCAATGGCAAGAACCGCCTCTCCCACCTTCAATGTGGAAGAGTTGCCGAGTTTCAGAGGCTTGAGTAGTATCGCAGGAGCGTCAACTTTTATCACCGCGATGTCGGAATATGGGTCTGCCCCGACGACTGTCGCCTGTAAGATAGTACCGTTGATAAATGTGACTGTTATGCTGTTCGCACCATCAATTACATGATCGTTGGTCACTATTCTCCCCTCAGTATCGTAGATAAAGCCGCTTCCTGTCGCAGTCCCCATTGGAAGTGTTGATTTTATTAAGACGACGCTATCCTTCACCTGCTCATAGATCAAAGGTATTATACTTGCATCGCTTAACGAACTCCCTGAGTCTGAGACGCTCAACATTTGTGTCAGGGAGATTATCTTCGCATTTGAATCTAAGAGTCTAGAACTTAGACTTTGGACAGATGACGATAGTACAGATACCTGGTTTGTTAAGTCTCCTATGCGGTGCCCACTGTCGATGTAGTTGAATGCTGAGAACCCGGCGCTCAAGACAAGGAGAATTACTAGACTAGCTATCAATAATCTACTCCCGTAGCGGCTTTCAGTTTTCTTTATGGTTTTATCCTCAGATTGAACTGCTTGAGGGTTTTCTGATTTAGCCTCCCCTGAATGTTTAGTATCTATAAGGACATCCTCAGAACTTTTATCTTCAGTCAAGTCAATCGCCACATAGACGCATACATTTAACCTGACGAGACGAAGAACCTCCTTGCTCATAAATGATTTTTCAAGATTACACCATAATCTATCCCAATTCCTTGCGCGTTATTTTTAAACAAGCCATTGAGATTACACATCAAAGCCACCTGGGATAAGCTATGGCCCTCTCGAAACGCTCTTTTAAGCAACTACTACTTTGGCTCATCGAGGGATCTAGGGGCGGAGTTAACAGAGGCCGCATAATCGAGGCTATTAAGGAGGAGCCGCTAAACGCCAACCAACTTTGTAACCTCCTTGGGGTTGATTACCGGACCATCCGTCACCACATCGATGTAATGGAGAAGAACCGCATGATTACATCGGTAGGAGACCACTATGGTAAGGTATACTTTCTCAGCCAGGACCTCGAGCAGAATTATAGCGATTTTGAAGAGATTTGGAATAAAATTGCAAAAAGGTTGAAAAACAATGGAAGAAGATGAGAGGCAGATGCAGAAAACTCCTTGGGCACCTATCGCCATAATTGGGCTGCTAGTGGTTATTCTAGTGATATTAATTGGTCCCTTGAACACTATCAATTACATCTTCAACAATCCTGATAGGCCCTTCCTTGAACATCTCACGCCTCAGCAGCTACTAGAGGTTAGCAACATGCTCGCCCTCTACATAAAGGGTCGGACTGTCCTATCCCTGATCAACACGGGACTGCTTCTCTACCTTACTGCCCTCTACGTGGGCATCTACAGGGAGACGAAGTCCAACTTCAGTTTGTGCCTCGTACTCTTCTCAGTTACCCTCTTCCTCTACTCGATAACAAGCAATCCTATCCTCATTTGGGTGAACGGTTTCCAGGAGACAAACATATTCAACATTTTCAACTTCCTCCCAGACATCTTCACGACACTTGCCTCTGCGATACTCATCTATCTGAGCAGACAGTAAACAATTTACAATTCAGGTCTTAAGCCACTTTGGGAGTGCGTTGTAAAGCCCCTCAACCAACCCCGGGAAAGAACACAGAAAGAGGGCACAGCAAGCCCCTAGAAGGGCTCCACCTACAACGTCTATCGGGTAATGGACTCCAACGTATATCCGCGAAAAACCGACGAGCCCTGCCTCAACGGTTAGGAGAGCAGCCCACCATCCTCTGAGGGACAACCAGAGGATAACCGCGCCACCAGCCACAAAAAGGGTATGACCAGAAGGGAAGCTGAAATCTGACTCCCTATCTACCAACAGACGAACGCCATCTAATGCATCGTATGGTCGAGGCCTTGCATCTAGTGCCTTAAAACCTAAACCGAGCCCCGCTAGGACAAGAAACAGGACCATAAGCATTAAAGATGTTTTCTTCTCCTTAGTATCCCCCATGAAGAATAACCCCACCGTCAATGCCCCCCAGACAAGGTCCCGCCCATACAGAGTCAAGATCACCATGATTGAATCAAAGAGGCTACTAGGTGCCCAAGTGTTCACAGCCCAAAATGCAGCGTCGTCTACGCCCTGGATGATCCCTGTGTCGACGAATAAATCGAGAACGACGAAGCTGATAAGCAGGATGATGGCGAGGATTCTCATCCGAGTTTTTATACTATCTTCCCTGTTCCCGACCATGTCTCTTATACCACTTAAATTGGTAGACGGGGCTAGTTATGTAAAAAGGACGCCCTCACAAACTAGCTTAACCTTATGAACACCCTTATCCTGAGACCCTTCACATACACACTGATCGCTGCAACATGGTCGACATCGAGAAGGTTGAACGATTTATAGCATCTGAGCTACTTGGACGAAGGCACCCAGGTTCATCTGTATCAATAATCAAAGGCGAGGAAGTCGTTTGGTCTAAGGGATTCGGTTACTCAGACATCAGGAGTGGGAAGCAAGCCACCACTGATACCATATACGGCTGCGCCTCCGTTACCAAACCAATAGTAACCGTCGGTTTCCTTCAAATCATGGAGCGTGGCAAGTTCAATCTCGATGATGACGTAAACACACACCTCGACGTTAAGATTAAAGACATAAAGGGCGATGAACCCAAAATTCGGGACCTACTCACCCACTACACAGGTATGCCCACCCGCGTCCCACCCCTCCACTTACTGGGAGAGCCCCCCACAGACACAAGAGAGTACATCACTGAGGCAGCTCGAATGGTCCGACGCCGAGGTGAGGCATGGGCCTACTGTAACACCTCCTTCACCCTCGTAGGCTACCTCATGCAACAATTCACAGGTATAGCCTACAACGAATACTTGAGAAAGCATGTCCTTAAGCCCTTGGAGATGACCTCAAGCGACTTCGCACTCACTACAGCGGTGACCGCGAGACTTGCTCAGGGCTACAAACGTGCCGGGGGACCTGACAAGCCTCTCATCCCCAACGCCCCTTACTTCCTCGGAATGAGGCCTGCAGACCCAGCAGGGAGCCTGTACTCGACGGTGCTCGATCTCGCGAATTTAGTTATCATGAACCTGAACTATGGCGTTTACAAGGGAAAACGCCTACTTAAGGAAGAGACAATGAAGGAGATGCATAGGCTGCAAGCACCGACCGGAAAATCAAACAGTGGAATGGGGCTTACCTGGTTCAGAACAATCCATGACAACCGCGTCCTGCTATATCATACAGGCGGCCTTCCCGACTTCACAAACAACGTCTGCTTCTACCCAGATGAAGGACTAGGTGTCTGTTGGCTGAGCAACCTACAGGACGGCTCAGGGTGGAGACCACCAGCGTCGACCATCCTCAGGATAGTCGTATGCGGAGAGACCAAAACCCAGTTGAAGTCACAATCTCCACCCGCTAACTGGGATAAGATCGTTGGTGTCTATGGCGACGAGATCACGAGCTCAATAATCAGGGTCGTCAATGGTCAACTAACACTCAATGACGCCCTTATACTCGAGAGAATAGACGACGTAAGGTATCGGGTTCATGGCTTCAAATATGACGGCGAAGAGCTTACCTTAGAGTATGGTAACGACGGCTACGTCAAGCAATGGGACCTCGGAACAACTTACTATAGAAGGTATCAACCAGAGACCCCAGGGGTTGATCTTGGTGCCGATCTCATAGGAACCTGGGTTGGGGAGTACAATGATTCCTACGGCTTTCATCTAATCGAATTAAGGATTCGCAGTCGGGACCATGCCACCGTTAACAGCCCCACCGGTGAATACATTTCTTTGAGTGGCTTCCGAGCAGAGCTCGGGCAAGTGAACGGACAGGGCACATTTAGAATACCCCCTGAATACTCTAGATGGGGCACAGGCGATTACGTAGATGTAAAGTTCGACTTGAAGGCGATTGATAAGAAGCTGCTTGGGCTATTAATTAGCCCTGATGGGATCAATAAGATCGAGCTCACTAAGAAGTAAATTTGTGCTAACCTCTCCACTTTATGCTTGGCATAATTACGCTCTTCTTCTCCTCAATCCTATCCCGATACTGGATGAGCTTTGGGATGGTTCGCCTTAACTCCGCGTCGAGGCTGTGCACTGGCTTGAAGCCAAGGGAGGGGAGTCTCTCATGATCGGGGTTATAGTAGTGCTCCTCCTTCTCTATTCGGGGGTTTTCAATGCTCCAGATCTTCGCATCTAAGCCAAATTCCCCGCTGACTGAGACGACATGTTTAGCCAACTCATTAACCGAGTAAGTCTCATCGAACTGGTTAAATACCCTGTATTCACCATCTGCTGGAGGGTTCTCAACTGTGATGGTCATACACTCGATGCTATCGCGGAGTGCTATGAAGCCCCTCGTCTGACCTCCCTTTCCGTACGGAGTAAGTTCGTGACCGATAACTGATTGCGCACAGAACCTGTTCAGAGCAGTCCCCCACACCTCATCGAAGTCGAATCGAGTAAGTAGATTATCGTTTACCATCTCATCGGTCATTAAGCCATGCACGACGCCCTGCATTATGTCAGTACTCGCCAGCCTCCAGATCTTGCAGGCGAAAATAATGTTGAAGGTGTCATGTACCTTACTTAGGTGGTACCAGCTACCGGGTTGGCGTGGGAATGGTAACTTGTCCTTCCTACCCCTATACTCAATTTCGAAGAAACCCTCCGGGATGTCGATGTTGGGTGTACCATACTCTCCCATCGTGCCGAGCTTAAGCAAGTGACATTTTTGGGCATGCTTCCTCATAGCGAATAATATATTGTTCGTACCCACGATATTGTTAGTCTGGGTGTAGTTACAGTGATCAACGTCGATCATACTGTATGGTGCAGAAGGGATCTCCCCCAGATGGACTATGCAGTCAGGGTTTTCTTGAGCTATGACCCCTTCTGTAAAATCCGTTTTTATTAGATCGCCATGGTAAAACCGGATCTTTTTACCAGATGACTTCTCATAGGCTTTTAGCCTCATCTTCATGGGTCTAATCGGCGTGGCTGAATGGCCGCCAATCTCTTTCACGTTTCTTCGTCTGCTAAAATTATCCACGCCAGACACTTCATGTCCCCTGGCGGATAGGTGCATTGCGAGGGGCCAACCTAGGTATCCATCAATGCCCATTATTATAATTTTCAAAATTGATATCGACCTGCTTTCAACATTGATCTCTATATAACCATTTTAAGGATGCGGGTTTAGTTAATCAAAAATGCTTCAAAATGATGGTCAAATGTTTGAGCAAATGCTCTCAGTCTATGACCATCATGGTGAGTGTAGACCTCACGTTTTTCATTCGACGTATCTTGTTAGTTATTGCATCCTTGAGTTGTTCCATATTGCTGGCTTCGAGCCGAACAACGTAGTCATAAACTCCATAAACGCCGTAGAACTCCTTAACCTCGGCAATGCTTCTTAGCTCTTGTGTGAGATCCGAACCCATCTCAGCGTTTATCAACACGAAAGCTGTGTTCAATCAGGTCCCCTCTAGATAATATGTGCTAATCTCCTTTAACTTATTCTAGTCGAGCACGCGAAAAAAACGTGTCTTCGATTTCCAACATAACACCAATCATTAGGCATCAGGTTCTCTATGTTGCGGGTCGTGTTCTACTAGGTTAACTCTTTACATTAGGTGTACGCCATTTACTAATATTATAAATCTGGAATAAGACTCTACAAAGGTAATAATACTTAATTAAGTTTGATTAGTAATGATTAATGTTGTCTAAGCTTGCGATCGATGGGGGTCGCCCTGTATCTGATAAAAAGATCCCATTGGTGAAACCTACCTTCAGCCAGAAGGACGCTGATGATATTACGAAAATTCTGAAATCCGGTTACGTACGTATGGGACCTTATACAAAGGAGTTCGAGGAAAAGTTCGCTGCCAGGGTAGGAGCAAAGTACGCTTATTCTGTCTCTAACGGTACTGCTGCTCTCCACTGCGCTTATCTCTCTACTCTTAAGCCTGGCGATGAGGTTATTGCCCCTGCTTTCACCTTCATCGCAACGATAAGCACCGTCCTTTACAGCAATGCTAAACCAATTTTAGTCGACGTTGATCCTGGTACATTCCTCCTCGACCCCGAGAAGGTCAAGGAGAAAATTACCAAAAAAACTCACGCAATCGCCCCAGTGCACCTTTTTGGTAACAGCTGCGATATGAAGGCATTAACCGAAATTGCGGAGGATCACAATCTTCTAATCATAAACGATTGCGCACAGGCCCACGGGACTGAATACGATAATAAAGACCTTGGATCATGGCCAAATATTAGCTGTTATAGTTTCTACCCCACTAAAACCATGACAACGGGCGAGGGTGGGATAGTTACTACAAATGATGCAGAGCTCAACCGTTTAGGCTCGCTAATTCGCAGTCACGGAGATGACGGAAGATATCACCACATTGTCTTCGGTCTTAACTACCGAATCACAGATATCATGTCAGCGATTGGCTTAAATCAACTTTCTCAACTTGACCAATTCCTCAAGAAACGCCGACACAACGCGGATGTGCTCTTAAAGGGTTTGAAGAAGATAGATGGAGTAAACCCACAAAAAATTACTGATAAAACAAATCCAAGCTACAGCTACTTTAGCGTGACTCTAGATCCAGATATTTTACATTGCAGCCGCGACGACTTTATGAAAGCTTTGGCTGCTGAGAACATTGATTGTGGAGTCCATTACCCAGCGTCCCTCACAAAGCAGCCTATAGTTGAACAGCTCCTTAAACCGAAACCTTGTCCAGTCTCAGAGAATCTTTCAAGAACCATAATGAGTCTGCCAATGCATCCATACCTCACTGAAGATGAGTTGATGAAAGTAGTTGAGGGTGTTAGCAAAGTAGCCTCATTTTATACTAAATAATTAACAAACATTTCAAAATAATTCATTTAATACAAATTTCTAGCGCGCGACTTAGTATTATTCACTCTCTTCCCATGCTTTCTTTTTATCGAGGTACTCGAGTAGCGTCATCCTAGGTTTAGCAGGATTACCGAAGACGACTGTTTCTCGTGGCACGTCCTTTGTGACCACAGAGCCAAAACCAACTACGGCTTTCTTACCGACGGTAACCCCAGCCTTCAACATCGAACCAGCGCAGATAATAGCCCCGTTTTCGACCTTCACCCCCACCATCTTGGGTGACATGGGGTACGGGTCGTTTGTGAAAATCACACCAGGACCGATGAAAACATCATCGCCTATCACCGTGAGAGGTGGTATGTAGGCGTTTCCCTCGATCTTGCATCTTCTCCCGATCTTAACTCCGTAGTCAATGTGAACTAGTGAGCCAATCTTTGTGTCGTCCCCGATCTCAGTGTTGTCTCCAATGTAGGTGAAGTGCCATAACTTGATATTCTTACCGAGTTTAACATTCTTCCCGATATGTTGAACTACGTCGTCCAAGTCTATCTCACTCTTTGATACTCCCAACTCTGTAATAACGATTATATCTAATTCACGTTCGCTCAGGGAGTCATTGGGTTGTTAAAGTAGGATGCTGTTTCACCTCCTTAGTGAAAAATCTGGGAGAAAGAAGACCAGAATGAGTACACTAAACTCTGCAAGCTACTTCTTTATGGCTCCAAGTCTCCTCTTAGTACACAATTCTAGAAGATGGGCTTTACCTAGAGATCGCTCTACATGAACACACCATCATCGTTTACTTAACGTAGAAATTAAGATAAAGAAAATCGCTAGCCGAGGGTTTTGATAGCCTCGTAGAGACTCTCCTTAATGTTGTTGAGGGACTCGTCTTTGGAAATCTGGAGGGCATCGAGCGTATTGTACTCGAGACTAGCGAGCTCCCTGAGCTCTTTCAGTTCCTCCTTCGTGATTATGTTCCCGATGTTCTCGAGGTATTGGATCTTGTTCTTTTTCTCTGCCGCCATCAAATCGAAGTGATCGATGTCCCATCTGTAAGCAGGCGCTTTGGCGGCGTACTCGATCTCCGAGACCTCTCCTATAGACTTTCTAATTTCTATCAACTCCAGTGCATCGGAGGATTTGGCGTAGTCGTCTTCCATCTCCTCTATATCCCCGGAGAGCTTTTGGATGATCTCGTCGTGTCGGCTGAACAAAATCTTGCCCTGCTTCAAGTAATCATCGAAGAGCTTTGTGAAGGTCTCTTCCTTAACCACTCCGTCTCTGTATAGCTTGATGAGTTTGAGTTTGAGCGAGATGTTTTTCATCAAGTTTTCCATTAGGTCTTTAGTGAGTGGGTCTGGGACGTAGCCCTTATTTTGTATCTCTTCTTGGTATTCTTCGACCATTTCGACCGCTTCGATCTCTGAGGCTTCAATACCCGTAGATAAGGGCTCGCTCACAGTTTGTACAGGTTTTGGCTGCTCGATTGGGGTGGGCGGTGACTCGACGACGGGTTGGGTCTCTTCCACTGGCTTCAGCTCCTCGGTCTTCACTTCGGTTGTGGGCTTGGGGGTCGTCGCTTCAGGTTCTTTTGTTTCAGTTATAGTGGGCTCTTGGATGGGCTCGACAGTCTGAACCGGGGTCTCAATTATGGGTTCAACCTTTTTAATTTCTGGCACTGGTTCTGGCTGTGCCTCGATCTTTGGCTCTGATTTAACTTCCTCGGGTTCGTCAACAATGATGACTGCATCATCATCTGGCTGCACTATGGGTTTAATCATCTCATCTTGCTCAGCTTTCTCCTCTTTCGGCTGTTCCTCTTTGTAGAGGGGAAAGCCACAGTTTAGGCAATAGAGTGTCTTTGGGACATCCTCATTACATTTAGGGCAGTGAACAACCTCTCCAGAAGCTCCGCTCGCCATAATCACACCATCCAGTCGATAACAACAATGAATCACGGTTTAAAGATTTAATCATTTTCAGTTGAAAATTGGATTGGTATTGACTGAAAGGGGTTAAAACATGGGCTAAATGAGGTCACTGGTGCATAACTGGGTTTTGTTGAGATGTCCCGCTTTGGGGATTGATAAAAGAGCCTAGTGTAGAGCTATCGCAGTTTATTCCAAGGTGTAATTTAATCCTTGGGTAGCCTGCCCCTTTCAAGGCTTCCACTGTGAAAGTCCTCGTAGAGGAAGCATGCCGCCCCGTGTCCGGGCTCTACAGGGAATAGCTCGGGTTCCTCTTTGAAGCATCTTTCGAAGGCGTAAGGGCATCTCGGGTTGAATCTGCATCCCGGTGGGAGGTTAATGGGCTGGGGGGTTTCTCCTCTTATTGGGAGTTCTCCTCTCTTCCTCTCAGCGTCTGGCACAGGCACAGCCGCCATCAGCGCCTGTGTGTATGGGTGGTCGGGGTCATCGAGTACGTCTGAGACCTCGCCGAACTCAATTATCTTCCCGAGGTACATAACACCAATGTTGCTTGACATATACCGTGCTATGGCGAGGTCATGAGTGATGAAGAGGTAGGTGAGGCCAAACTTCTCCTGGAGGTCGAGCATGAGGTTAAGAACCTCCGTTCGGATGGAGACATCTAGCATCGAGACGGGCTCGTCTGCTACTATGAACTTGGGGCGAAGTATGAGAGCCCTCGCTATCGCCACCCTCTGGCGCTGCCCGCCGCTGAGTTCGTGGGGATATCTGAAGAGGAAGTCCTCTGGAGGGATTAGCTGTACTTCTTCTAGAGCCTCCGATACTAGTTTCCTTCTCTCTTCCTCGTCTTTCCCTATTCTGTGTATCTCAAGGGGCTCAACGACCACCTCGTATATAGTCATCTTTGGGTTGAGGGATTCGAAAGGGTCCTGGAAGATGATCTGCATCTCCCTTCTACGCTTCTTTAGCTCCTCCTTGTCGAGTTTGACGATGTCCTCTCCGTCAATTGTGACGCTTCCTGCAGTAGGTTCTTCGAGTCTGAGTATTGCTCTGCCTGTCGTTGTCTTCCCTGAGCCACTTTCACCGACTATACCGAAAATCTTGCCTCGAGGTATGGTGAAGCTCACGCCGTCTATAGCTTTAACCATCGGAACCTCCTTGGATCTGAGACTTGCCAGTAGGCTGGTCCTCACTGGAAAGTACTTCTTGAGGTTCTCAACTATAACCAAGTCGTTACTCGACATGAGTATCACCTGTACTCCGGATGCTTGTTCGCCATATGGCATGCTACCCTGTGTCCCTTGTGCGTCTCCTGGAGAAATGGTGGGATCACTTTACATACGTCCCTGGCGTGTGGGCACCTGGGGTGGAATCTGCAGCCAGTTGGGGGGTTGAGGAGGTTGGGTGGGCTGCCATTGATGGATTCAAGCCTCTTTCTCTCCCCCGTGAGCTTCGGGAAGGCGCCGAGGAGGCCGACTGAGTAGGGGTGGAGCGCGTCCCTAAATATCTCTATAGTCGAGGCGTCCTCTACCAGGTTTCCAGCGTACATGATTATCGTCTTATCGCAGGTCTCAGCGACAACTGAGAGATCGTGTGAAATCAGTATCATGGAGAGGCCTAGCTCCTTCTGTAGCGTCTTTATCTCCTTCAACACCTGCGCTTGCACTATCACGTCGAGGGCAGTCGTCGGCTCGTCCGCGATGATCATGTCGGGGTTACAGCTGAGTGCCATCGCCACCATAACCCTCTGCTTCATGCCTCCGCTGAACTCATGTGGGTAGTTTGATGCTCGTGAAGGGTCTATCCCTACTCTTCTGAGCAGCTCTACTGTCCTCTCCCCCGCCTCCTTCTCGGAGACATCCTCGTGTGTGAGAATAGCTTCTACTATCTGCTCCTTGATCGTGAAGACGGGGTTGAGAGCGTTCATCGCTGCCTGTGGCACCATTGATATCCTTTTCCGCCTTACGGCCTTGCGGATTTCCTCATCACTCATCTTGAGGAGGTTGACACCGTCGAGTAGGACCTCTCCGCTTAGTATCTTGGCGTTGGATGGGTAGAGCTTCATGAGGGCAAGAGCTACGCTACTTTTTCCACACCCTGATTCACCAGCGAGGCCGAGGGACTCGCCCTTCTCTAGTGAGAAAGTGACGTCATCCACCGCCTTAACATCGCCCTTCATGGTGGAGTAATACATCTTCAGATCCTTTACCTCGAGGAGTTTCATCATATTCATCGGCTCCTCAGCTTCGGATTCAGTATATCATCCATGGCGTACCCGATGAAGACGAAAGCCATGGATAGTAGGGCGATGCAGAGCCCTGGAGGAATGGCCCACCACCACTCGGAGATTGCTCCATAGTACTGCACGTCGTGTAGCATCTTACCCCATGTCTGCAGGAAGGGGTCCCCCAACCCTAGGAAGCTAAGGGCTGCTTCGGTCACAATAGCGCCCGGCACAGTCAGGGCGAGCTGCGTATAGGCCATCGTTATCACATTGGGGACCAGGTGCTTCCAGATTATGTGCCATGTTCCCCCACCGCTGGCCCTCGCCGCCTCGACGAAGGCCTTAGTCTTCAACGATAGAACCTGTGAACGAATTAGCCTGGCTATCCCCATCCAGCCTAGGAAGCCGATGAGAATGACGACCGAAATTATACTCGGACCCATCACAGCGGTGAGGACGATCAGCAGAGGTAAGCCGGGGATAGTAAGTAGGATGTCATTGAATCGCATCAATATCTCGTCAATCCACCCCCCGATGTAACCGGACGTTAAGCCGACGAGGAGGCCGAGTGCAACCGCAATCACCGCAGAGAAAACACCTACTAGTATTGAGATCCGACTCCCGTAGACCAACTGAGTGAAGACATCTCGGCCATAGTTATCCGTGCCCAGGTAACCGAAGGAGTCCCCCCAGATCCTCGTGCTGACATCATCTAAGTAGAACTTGACGCCTCCTCCTAGCGTCTTCGTCGTCAGCTTTACGATGAGAGTGTAGTCGCCCTTGGTCGGGAACAGCTTCGATGCATCGGAGAGTATGTCTTTGAATAACCTGATTCTCAAGGTTGCGTCGTTTGTGTCGATCTGCGGCTTCGGGATCGACCAGTCTACGGAGCCACGCTGGGTCCCTGAGTCCCAGAGTAGGAGTTCGGTTCCTGTGGTCTGCCTAAGGATTACCTGTGCATCCCATGATGCATCCCCCGTAACCACCGTCTTGTATGCTATATGGACTGAGAATCTGTGCGGTGGGTTGTAATTATACGAGAAGGTCTTACCTAGTGTCGCGGCTTCGTCCCCCGCAGAGTTTGTGGTCACTAGTTCGGCTGATCCCTTACCACTTCCTATCTCAACAAGTTCTATCCCAGGGTATCCAACATCACCTACCCAGTTGACCGTAGTACCCGAGTTCGTGATCAGCCACTCCCCGAGTGAATTGGAGGAGGTGAACCCCGAGTCCTTCACGTTGTAGACGTTTGGTGGTATTGAGGCATCGAGCCAGGCCGGCTTTGCTCTGAAGTTGGCGAGCTGCATCGAATACTGCGGGTCGTAGGGGGTTATGAATGGGGCAAGTAGACCGATGGCAATGAAGATCAGTAACAGGCTAAAGCCCGCCACTCCGAGCCGGCTCTTTGTATAAAGCGCCGCGAATTCCCTGAGCCCCTTAAAAAATTGTTTTCTATTTTCCGTCATCGATCACCTAGTCGTGTTTAATCCGTGGGTCAAGGAAGCCGTATATGATGTCCGCGAGTAGGTTCGCAGCGACTACCATGACTGATATTATGAAGAATATGCCCTGTAGCGCTGGGAAGTCTTGCCGGAGTATGGCGTCCCATATGTATCTTCCGAGCCCGTACCATGAGAATACGGTTTCTGTTAGTAGGGCGCCGCTGAAAGTGAACCCGAAGGCGAGTGCGATTACGGTGACCATTGGGAGCATTGCGTTTCTAAGAGCGTGTTTGTAGAGGACCGTTCTCTCTTCGACCCCTTTCGCTCTAGCGAGGGTTATGTAGTCCTCTGTTAGCACATCCATCATTGCTGCCCGCATGACTAAGGCGAACCCGCCAAACTGGATTATGACAAGTACAAGCGTCGGTAGGGTCATGTGCCACATTATATCCAGCACCAAGGCTATCGGTTCGGTCGGCGAGGGTACACTCGTCGTCCCCCTTAGGGGAAACCACTGTAGATTCACCCCAAAGATGAGGAGGAGTAGTAGGCCGAGCCAGAAGGTGGGGACCGAGTTCCCGAGGAAGCCGAATGATATGGCGCCTATGTCTACGGCGCTCCCCCTCCTCGCTGCAGCCACTATTCCGATGACCATCCCGATAACGATGGAGAGTATCGTAGATGTTCCGACGAGTAGGAGGGTGTTAGGGAGTCTGTCCATTATATCCTGCGTTACAGGGTGTTGAGTGTAGTAGGAGTACCCAAGGAACCCCTGTAGGGTTTGGCTCATATATAGTAGGTATTGCTCCCACAAAGGCTTACCGAGGCCGAAGAGCTCGTAGAGCCTTTGTACCTGTTCGGGCCTTAGTCTTATCTGGTCGGCGATCATCGCTATGGGGTCTCCTGGCATAAGGTGGAATATGGCGAAGTTGAGGGTCATTATGATTAAGATCGTGAAGATGGCAAAGACTACTTTCTTTGCTATGAATGACGGGAAACCCATAGTTGCACCCCAGTATTACCTAGGAAGATATGGATATTGGTATTAAAAAAAGGGAGTGTAGCTATTTCTTTCTACGCATCACTATGTATCCTGCTGCGACGACAACAACTATGGCTGCGAGGATAGCTGCATACAAGGTGTAGTCAACTGGCTTCTCGGAGACCGTCAGCTTATACTCATCGAGGCTGCCAAGTCCGACAGGACCCACCTTGGCGACGAGTTCAACCATCATGTCATATGTCCCCGGAGCGATGTCCTTAGTGTCGAGGGTTGCCTTGTATGATCCGTCCGCGGCGGCTGTGCCCTTGAAGGACTTTACAACCGCTCCAGCCTTTAAGACCGTGATAGTGTATGTGCCATTAGTCACGGGTTTACTGTTATAGATCGCCTTGTTTGAAGTATATGCCTTGGTCTCGCCCTGTGTCATTGCGACTGTGGGGAAGCTGAGGGTGCTGTCCGATGGTTTTAAGAAGTAATTGGGGTTTGCCGTTACTATTACGTATTCTCCAGGCTTGTACTCCTTGAATATGTAGGGGCCAGACCCTATCAGATTACCCTCGGAGACTGGCTGGTACTTCACGGAGTCCTTGATGTTCTCCCAGATGTGCTTAGGGATTATCGGGATGTTAGCACCTACCCAGTGTAGAGCCCAATAGCTCGTCGTGTTCATATAAGCGATTGCTGTTAGCTTATCAGGGGCTTCACCCTTGACGAAGCTCGTTAGGTAGGAAATGTAAACAGGGTTTTGCTCTTTTTGTGCGTAGGTCCAAGTGAAGACGAGGTCGTCGGCCGTCACTGGCTGGCCGTCGTGCCACTTTATGCCGTCGTTAAGGGTAAAGGTGATCTTCGTACCCGGTGTCCCATTAGGGGCGGTCCAAGGCTCGGTCTTCCACGACTTTGCCATCCATGGGATCTCGGCGAAGGTTGTCGGGTCGAGTTGTATTGGATAGTCGTAAATCTCGTTGATGAGCATTGTGTCCCACCACCAATTGATCTCGTACATTGGGCTTGGCTGCTGCGGGTCAGAAGTCCATCCGATATTGAGAACTGAGCCATACTTCTGGGTCTTATCCGTAGCTACCGTGAATGTGAGCCAATTCGTCACACCGCTCCACCACGGGAGGTCTACTACATTCTTGAGCCTCGCGTTGTAGGGGGACAGGTAGGCCTTCGCATAGAGTGGAATGAATGGTACTTGTTCTGAGAGATATTTTTGGGCGAGTTGTGCTCCCTCGAGCACCTCAGCGTTAGTATTACCATATTTCAATTTGTCGAGGGCAGCGTCGACGGTGCTGTTCTTGAAAAGCTCGTAGTTCTGGGAGGGTGGCGACGTGGAGTAGTAGAGATCATATAGCCAGTCAACGTCGGGGCCTCCACCCCAACCAGCTGTGTAGATATCGTAATCTTGTGCTTGCATTACTCTTGGTGATGCGACTGATCTAGGAACCTCCTGTAAATCATATGGGATGCCCAAAGCATCGAATTGTTTTGCGAGTTCCCGAGCCGAAAAGATCCTGTGTGGGTGCTCCGTGCGTGCGATGATGACGAGGGCCCTCATTGTTATACCAGTTTTAGGGTCTATTCTTTTACCGTCAGCGCCCTTAACGAATCCAAGGCTGTCGAGTATCTCAGCAGCCTTAGTTGGGTTGAAGTTATAAGTAGTATATGTTTTTCCTGACCAAACTCCATAACCAGGTGAGCCGAGGAACGTCTCAAGCTTATACCCGAGACCCTGCAAGCCCTCCCTGACATACTTGTCCTTGTCACAGAGATACGCAATGGCGCGTCTGAACTGTACCAGGTTGAGAGGGTATCTTTCGCATTGAAGACTAAAGACCCACATTCCCTGCTCAGCATTCTGCTTAGTTGCCAATTTACCTGAGTCCAGACCCGACTGTATGTCGGGTATTTGTTCTGCCTCGAAGAAGTCGACCACGTCGACGTCCCCTGAGAGGAGACCCGAGACTTCAGCCTCGGACGTGGCGTATATCTTGAATCGGAGTTCCTTGAAGTATGGTCCTTCTAGGGTTCCGATGCTTGATGATACACCCGCCTTCGCCATGGGTGTGATCATCGAGGACAGTAGCAGTATCGTAAATACTGCCATGATTTTTAACGTTGAGAGGTTTGTACTCTTCATAATCCTCAAGTAGATTGGGGTAACTAGAATATATTTATCAATTGCTATTAATAGTTGGGTAGCGTTAGCCTCGGAATTAGGATCTCCTTGTCTGAGAAAAATCTGAAGAAAGGCACGTGGATCGAGACGCGGGAGTACCCCGGTTCCCATCTCCAGCCGATCATGTCCACTGTTATGGCATTATTAGCTCTGGCGGTTTTCCTCCTCTTTTCGACGGGGGATATCGCAACCTCTGCTGCCTTCTTCCTCCTCTTCGCTTTACTGACCTTCAGCGTCGCCATCTTCCCACAGTATCTGGAGTTCTCTGGGATGAGTAGGGATCTAGTCGCTCGGGGAATGGCGAAGGCACAGAGACAGAGAGGGATCAAGAGCGTCATGCCCATCGTAGCATTATTATCAGTCTTACTAGTCCTCCCAATCGTAATGATTATAATCGCTCCACCATTCCTATTTTGGGGCTCAATCACAGGGATTGTTGCGGGCTTCGCATCTTTCCAGCTTGTATTTACTCTCTACGTGAGACGTTGGTCTTGGAGCCGGGGATTGAAAGTGAGCCGCTATTCGATGGTTTCCAGGAATGAAGTGGGTAAGCGGGTCGTAACAGAGTATGGTTTGAAGGCAGTGAAGATCTGATTGAATAGAAATTTATTTCTTGGATACTTGACTCCGATCCTGTCTTGTCTCGTAATATCCATTAGTTTCGTGAGACTCTTCACACTGGGTGGCTTGAATAGCTCAATACATAGCTCCGTCTCAGCGCCTAATGAGCAGATTATCTG
>JBGPRA010000015.1:0-22115 GCA_041489375.1 Bathyarchaeia archaeon
AGGTGGGACTCAGGATAAGGCTATGGAGAAGCGAATGGAAGCTTTCTCCGCTTGAACTCGCGGTAGTACTCATCAGATTTGAATATCGGTGGAATCTTGTATGCGGGGTCCGTCTTCGCCATGATCTTCGACAACTCATATGCGAGGTACTCAAAGTACTCATATGTGTGCTGGTAGTATATCCCTCTCTTCTTATATTCCTCAATTATGGGACCAAACTTCCCCCAAGTGAATGGTACTGCAGTGTTACATATCGTCCAGAGGGTTCCTAAATCAAGCAGACCCGTCATGTACTGGTAGCCGAGTATGTCGCAGGTGTTCCAAACCGCATTCCTTTTAGCAAAATAATCCGGATTAACTGAGGAGTCGTACTTCTTTAGGAAATCATCGAAATCCTTCCACTCCGATTGCATTACCTCTATCCATCGTCTGCTTCCCTCCTCTGAGACGAAGGACTGCATCAGAGCGTTCGTCAATGTGACTCGTCTATTCCTCGTCTGCTCCCTGAGGTTTATCACGTAGTAGATTACGCCGAGTGCTACGCTTATCGCACCTGCGGTATACGATACGGACTGTAACACCATTAGGTCGACCATACAACCACAGATAACAATCAGGTGGAGTTGAGGATAAGGCTATGGGGGTGTTGTCATTACTGGTTATTTAACAGGCATCCGTAGATGTGCTGGCGCATTTACGTAATCGGGGTCCCTCTTCTCCATTAGCTTCGTCAACTCACCAGCTAGGTACTCAAAGTTCTCAAACTCTATCTTAGGGTAGATCTTCCTCTTCTTATACTCCTCTATGACGGGCTTGAACTTCACCCATAGCTGTGATATGTTTGTGGTGCATACCGAGAACAGCGTATCCAGGTCTATTACACCTGATCGGTACTCGCGGCCCAGAACCTCGCAATGTAAGAAGACCGACTCTCTCATCGCTAGATTATCAGGGTTCACTGTGGAGTCGTATTTCCTCAGGAAGTCGTCGAAGTCGCTCCACTCCATCAGCCACATGTCTTCCAGGAGCCTTATGCCCTCTCTGGACATGAAGGATTGTAGTAGGCTGTTTGTCAGGGTGATGCGTCTGTTTTTGGTGGTCTCTCTGAGGTTGATGATGTAGTAGATTGCGCCCAGGAATACTCCTAACGCCCCAGCCATGTACGAGATGGACTGGAGCAAAGCTAGATCAACCATACAATTATTCACCTGATTCAGTATCGGGTGGAACTCAGGATAAGGCTATTGAGAGGTTTTACCGGTGTAATGCGCAAAACCCTCAGGGATTTTAGACGAATAACCCCTCTCCTCCAACTCCTTCACCGTCTCAGCCGCCAGAAACTCGAGATCAGAGAAACTCTCAGGCATATTGTACCTAACCCTCTGCTCCCTAACTATTGGCTCAAACTTCCTCCAAAGCCAAAGACCCTGAGTCTCGGCGAGGCTGTAAGCCGTGTCCTTGTCGATCAGCCCCTTCTTAAGAAGGTAACCCACCCCACTCAATTCGTATAACGCGGCGTACCTTTTGGCATACATTTCAGGGTGCTCATCTGACCCGTACTTTCTCTCGTATTCGTCGTAGTCTCTCCACTCCATGTTCATCGCGTCTAACCATCGTCTTTGAGAGTCCTCGCTGGTTAACTGATGATATATCTGCGTGTAGAATTGGGCCTGCCGCGTCTCGAGGGTCAATCGCTGGTTCCTCTGGCTTATCCTCAGGTTCAAAACGTAGAAGATAGCCGCTACGCATACTCCTAGGGCCCCAGCGATGTAGCTCACAGACTGGAGCAAAGCTAGATCAACCATTCACAATCACGTGTATGAGTTAGCATGAAGTCAGGATAAGATTATAGCCCAGATCCGCGCACGCTATGGCGATAAAGGAGACTGGAGACAGATGGTTAAAGTGAACGATGCCTTTTCAAAAATAGTTCCTGATACTTGGAATATTCCTTTGGAAAGTGCTCAGTTCAAACTCTTTTTATGGAAGGTTGAATGACAAAGCACCCACGCTAAAAATTCTTTTCCCTACCATTATAAGACTATTAAAATAGTATTTTTTTACTAAGACTATTGAGAGTACACTACCTCGAATTCTTTACCTCAGGAAGCAGCTTCTCCCCGAGCCTCCTGACCTCGATGATGAGCCAATCGAAGTCCTCCCTACGAGTACGGTGATTCACGTTACAGGCACGGAGAACATACTTCCCCTTAATCGTTGTATCCGATATTACGGGGAAACTAACATTCCACAGAGCCAGTGAGCTACCCACCTCTAAAGAGGTGGGCTTCCTGATTCATCAACCCAACTTGCATCATCGGGATCACTCCCTCAGTAGAGGCCGAGTCTCCAACAGGCTTAGATTCGGCACGCACCATGCCTATCCCCATACTGAGTATGTTTCTAGCCGCGTTCACATCCCTATCCAACACAACCCCACAACAAGAGCATCTGTGAACCCTCTCAGCCAAGGTTTTCGGTACAAGCGACCCACACCCCGAGCAAATTTGACTAGTGTACCGGGGATCGACAAACGCCGTCACACCCTCTGACAGCTCCGCCATGCGCGCGCATAGGTTTCCTTGGAGGATCTTCATGAGTTTGTCGGGGTTGTATACCTGGGCTTGAGGTTAGGTCTCTCGGCTATCTCTAGGCTTCAAAAATCTCCTCGCGAGCTTAAGCATGTATTTAGACACGTTTATATCGATAGGCGAACTGTTTTACAGTTAGAGGATCGATGGAATCAGTCACCGTTTCCAGCAAGTACCAAGTCATGATCCCTGAGAAGGTGAGGAAGGCGGCGGGGATAAAGCCGGGCGACAGGATGGCCGTTATCGTGAAGCACAATATAATTCATTATATTCCTATCAAGCCGCTGGAGGCTACGAAGGGCATGGTGCCTGGCCTCGAATCGAGTGACCTTAGGGACGAGCATGATAGACCTTGATCTCAGTCGACTCCTATGGATGGATTGAGCGATTCACTAACGGTGCCAAGGCCGACCTCTACAATGCGGTCATCGAGAAGACTGCCCCCTCTGAGATAGTCACCTCAGCGATTGTGCTCTATGAGGTCTACAAGAGGATTAAGCAGGCTGTGAATGAGCAGATCGCTTTGGAGGCGGTGGCCGCCATCGGTCAGACCCTTGTCGTGCCCGTCGATCAATCCCTCTCTCTCGAGGCCGCTGACTATAGTCTGATGTTTGGACTGCATATGGCTGATGCGTTTGTCTATGCGACTGCTAGGCATTATGGCGCAGAGCTCTACACCAGCGATGAAGATCTGAAGGGCGTTAAGGGTGTCGTCTTTTTTTAAATGGACAAAGCATCTCGGGCGTCTGTGTCTCGGCAGTGGAGCGTGCGCGACGACAGGCCTCTACGATGTGCGCGCGCGCAAGAAAAAATAATTAATTCAGATGTATAACCTTAGTATTCTACAGCGCGCGCGAAAAGTGTAATAACGAAGGATTCCTCAGTAAAATTGACTGTAATTGAAGTACATTGATTTTGTTGACTTAAACTATAAGCCAAAGGAGACAGACCTCATCTGCAGGTTCAGGCTCGAACCCCTTAATCAGACCTTCAAGGTGATAGCGGGGGGCGTCGCGGCTGAGAGCAGCGTGGGGACGTGGACAGAGCTTTCCACGGAGCAGCCTTACATGAAAAATCTGGCTGCTAAGGTCTATAGAATCCAAGGAAACGATATCGAGGTTGCATACCCTGTTGAGCTATTCGAGCCTGGGAACATGCCGAACATCCTCAGCAGCGTAGCTGGCAACGTCTTTGGTCTAGAGGACGTTAAAAACCTGCGCCTCAACGACGTCGTCTTCCCGGAGGAGCTCACGAGGAGCTTCAAGGGACCAAAATACGGAATCGAAGGCGTCAGGGAGGTCACGCGCATCAAGGAAAGACCTCTCTTAGGCAGCATCGTCAAGCCCAAACTAGGTCTAGTAGCGAAAGACCACGCGGAGGTAGCATACGAGGCTTGGAGAGGCGGATGCGACATGGTGAAGGACGACGAGAACCTTGCCAGCCAGCGCTTCAACCCCTTTGAGGAGAGAGTAGTTAGAACCCTGGAGGCGAGGGATAGGTCGGAGGAGGAGACGGGGGAACGTAAGGTCTACATGGTTAACGTGACCGCGGAGCTCGAGGAGATGAAGCGAAGGGCCCAATACGTTGAGGACCACGGTGGCAAGTACATGATGATAGATATACTCACGGCTGGGTGGAGCGCCATCCAGACGATGAGGGACGCTGGCTTTAACTTGGTTATACATGCTCATAGAGCTGGTCATGCGGCTTACACACGGAGTAGGGTTCATGGCATCAACATGGTTGTCCTCGCACGGGTCGCTCGGTTGATCGGTGTCGACCAGCTTCACGTCGGGGCTGCTGTGGGGAAGATGTCTGAGACCGAGGAAGATGTGAAGGAAAACATTAGGGCGTGCAAGGAGTCTCTGCATGGAATTAAGTCTGTGCTTCCCGTGGCAAGTGGTGGTCTTTACCCTGGATCAGTACCGCGGTTGCTCGAGATATTTGGGAGAGACTTCGTTATTCAGGCGGGTGGAGGGATTCATGGTCATCCCGACGGAACGATGAGCGGAGCTACAGCCATGAGGCAGGCACTAGACGCCACACTCTCCGGCGTAAGCCTTGAAGAATATGCCATGAATCATAAGGAGCTATCGCGAGCCCTCACTAAGTGGAAATAATATGCATTATAACTACCTACCATTGAAGAGGTGGGCTTGTGGTTCAACCTATAACCGCGCGCGCAGATCTTTATAGGCGGGTTGACTTCAGCCCTCCAACGGATATGTGCGCACACAGTGTGTTCTTTCAGTAGGTTAACGAAACACCCAATCGTATCGCCTATGAACCGCCTCCACAACACTATGGGGACTAATTATACCCTCCTCCGAGATCAACCCGCTTATGTAGTCGCGCCTCGTCACGTCGAAGGCCGGATTCCTTATCTTCAGGCCCTTCGGGGGATTCTCCCATATCTCCTGTGTCTCCCTCTCCTCGATAACCACATATTCTCCATATATCGTTACAGGGTCAAACTTTAGCAGGGAACTTAGAACATAGAAAGGCGTCCTTGACTCATGTGCGATAAGCGCCACCTGACTTGTCCCAATCTTATTTAGTATATTTCCCTCACTTGTAATGGCGTCGCAGCCTACAAACACCACGTCACTCTCGTTAGCAAAGTGACGCGTCGCGGAGTCCACGATCATCGTAGTATCGATCCCCGCCTCAACGAGTTCCCTCGCAGTGATCCTGCCCTGGTTCTTCGGGCGGGTCTCAGTCTGAATGACCTTTATCTTCTTCCCCTGTTTATGCGCCCTCACGAGGGTTTCTATGACTGTGCTGCTATGGCAATGTGTCAAAATCGTGTGTCCATCACGTATACGCTGTGCCCCTATTTCGACAATTTTATTTTTAGCGTCATTGAATAGCGTGATAATACCCGTCGAAGACATCTCCACGGAGGCGTCGAAGGATGCCTTATCAACCCAATCGGATGCGACGTGACTCTGCATATATTTTAAGCCATTCCGCAGCATCGGCTCTGTTTCCCTCGCCGCCACTAGCGTAGAGACCCCTTTCCCCAAGACTAGAGAAGCCTCCTCAGTACTCTCCACCTCGAGAAGCTCTCGTCTCAATGCCTCGACAGCTGAGATGGCTATGTTAGTGGCGCCCTGGATTTCGAGGCTCCTGATCCTGTTGGCGGTTTCCTCGACCCACTTCATCAACTGATATGGTAATTCCCGATTTTAAAATGGTTAGCATTACGCGCGAAACGATTAAGTAAATTGAGGAGTTACAATAAAAAGGGGCTATTCCTAAAGGTTGTTTAGGTGTGGCACGTGCAACTCCTGGTAAAAAACTTGCCCCTCGAAGCCAAAGGAAAGATGATCTGCATACTTAGTGATGAGGACTCTCGTAAATTAGGGGTAGTCTCCTCGGAGAGAATCGAGGTGGAATTCAGTGGAAGGAAGCTGATATCCATAGTGAACATCTCATCCGAGAGTCCCCCGGGTGAGGTAGGCATATTCAAGGAGGTGACGACCAAGCTTGGAGTGCCAAACGGCGACACTGTTAATGTTAGAAGAGTCGAGGCCCCGGAGTCCCTCGGCTTCATCAGGGAGAAGATAATGGGGGAGAAACTCGTACCCGCGAAGCTGGATGCGATAGTCAGGGACGTCGTGGAGAGATATCTGAGCGACTTAGAACTCGCCTCCTTCATCACTGCGCTCCAGATCCATGGGACGAGCATGGAGGAGGTTGAAGCCCTCTCTCGAGCGATGATCTCGACGGGGAAGCAGATCAGCTTTGGGAAAGGCCCCATCCTCGACAAGCACAGCATTGGCGGGGTCCCAGGGGATAAGACCACGATGCTGGTCGTACCCATAGTAGCGGCTGCAGGATACACGATACCGAAGTCTTCGAGTCGGGCGATAACGTCTCCGGCGGGTACAGCGGATAGGATGGAGGTTTTAGCGAGGGTCGAGTTCACTATTCCGGAGATTAAGGCGATCGTGGAGAAGACAGGTGGCTGCATAGTCTGGGGAGGAGCCCTCGACCTAGCCCCAGCCGACGACTTGTTCATCCAGGTCGAGTATCCTCTTTCCATTGACCCTCTGCTCCTCCCCTCGATTATTAGCAAGAAGATGGCGATGGGCTCAAGCCACATAGTCCTAGACATCCCTATGGGCAGGAACGTGAAGATCAATTCAATGGCGGATGCTCAGAGGCTCGCTAACGACTTCATCGAGATCGGGAATCGTATGGGGATGCACATTGAGTGCGCCGTAACCGAAGGTGAGCAGCCCATTGGGAACGCGGTTGGGCCAGCGCTTGAGGCTAGGGAGGCGCTCGAGTCCCTAATGGGGATGGGCCCGGCGAGCGTTGTTGATAAGGCGACCAGCCTAGCCGGGATGTTGTTCGACATGGTTGAGGGTGGGGGCGGTAAGGAGAAGGCTCAGGCTATCTTTAGTTCCGGAAAGGCTCTTGCGAAGATGAGGGAGATTATAAACGCTCAGGGTGGCGACCCTGATGTGGAGCCCGAGAGTATACGGATCGGCGAGCACGTTGAAAGTGTGACGTCGGACATTACTGGTAGGCTGCTGGTGGTGGATAACCGTAGGCTAGCAAGCATTGCTAGGGCCGCGGGGGCGCCGGCCGATGCTGGGGCGGGACTTGTACTGAAGAAGAGGATTGGCGACGAGGTCAAAGTAGGCGATGTGCTCTTTGAACTGTACTCGGAGAACGCCTCGAAACTCGAGTACGCCTATAGCATGATCGATGAAGCGCTTCCTATGGTCATCGGTGAGGGCGTGGGCATACCGATGCTTCTTAAAACCATACGGAACCCGCAGAAGGCTGAATCCATCATCATTGTTGAGAGATGATCCCTTCTATGCGAGCGGAGCGCGCGCGGGCCAATCTTCAACCATCCTCGTATACACTGTACTGAAACGGCGCTACATATGGACTTGAGCCTGCGTGCAGAGTCTCTTTCTACAGGAGTCATATGTCGTATTCTTCCAGGTATGTTGGAGCACTCACCGACCATCCGACCTTTGAATCCAGATACTTCTCCAGGCTCAAGATAGATGATTCCTCGCCGTGGGTCAAGAAAACACGCTTTGGCGGGGACTTGAAGTTGCTGAGCCAGCGATGCAAATCACTCATACCAGCATGCGCAGATAAACCATCAAAATTCTCGATTCTAATCCGAACTGGATATGACCGTCCGAGGATTCTAACGGGAGATAAGCCATCTAAGATCTGTCGCCCCAGCGTCCCAACCGCCTGGTATCCCACAAATAGAAGCGTGGACTCAGGACGAGTTATCTCCCTGACCAGATGATGCTTGATTCGCCCACCCGTAATCATCCCCGAACCAGAAATAATGATTGTTGACCCTTTGATCAGGTTAATCGCCTTGGAACCTTCAACAGATTCGACGAGCTTCAAACCGGGAAAGTCAAAGGGGGACTTACCATCCTCGAAGAGCTCCAGTGTCTCTTTATCAAAATACTTCCTGCTCTGCTCAAACACCTTCGTGATCTCGATGGCCATCGGGCTGTCGAGAAAGGTAACAATGTAAGGAATCCTTCGCTCACGCGCCAAGAGGCTGAAATGGTATAAGAGCTCCTGGGCACGCTCAATGGCAAAGGTGGGGATGATGATGTTCCCACCAACCTTTATCGTCTCATTTACGACCTTGCTGAGTTTAGTATCGACATCTTGTACATTGTCGTGGTCGCGATCTCCATAGGTTGACTCCATGACAACGTAGTCTACTCGATCAAAGACGGATGGATTGTGGAGAATAGGCTTGTCCCACTGGCCGATGTCGCCGGAGAAGATGATGTTTCGCGAGCCTTTCTTATCTTGAACAACGACCTCGATCATAGACGAGCCAAGTATGTGGCCCGCATCGTGGAAGCAGACCTTGATTTGGTCGTTTAGCCGCGTGAACTCTCCATAGGGAGCAGCCTTGAGAAGGGGAAAACACTTTTCTGCATCTTGGACTGTGTACAATGGGATTTCTGGGTAAGGTCCCCTTCGGCCTTCCTTATCGTGGCGTCTCTTCTTGAAGGCAGCATCTTCTTCCTGAATTCTAGCAGAATCTAAAACTATGATGGGAAACAACTCCTTAGACGCGGGTGTCAGCAGGATATCTCCTGCAAAGCCTTCCTTGACAAGCTTGGGAATGAGTCCACAGTGATCTTGGTGCACATGGGTGAGGAGTAGATATTGGATCTGGTCTGGAGGGATAGGGAAGGCTTCCCAGTTTCTGTGGGTATAATCCCGTTCTTGGAACGTGCCGCAATCGACGAGGATTTTTACGCCTCCAGTATCCAGAAGGTAGCTTGATCCCGTCACTTGATGTGTTGCGCCTAAGAATTTTATTTTCATTACTATTCCACTTAGTTTTTCATTTCTTATTTCCACTCTTTTAGCTCTTCGTCTTACCAATCTCCGCGGAGCGCGCGCTCTACTCGTCATGCGCGTGAGCGAAGCCTCAATATTTTTAGGCAAACCAAACTTTATATTTAGGCATGCCTAATATCAATGAATCGCCGTGAGTGAAAGCGTCGAAGAGTACCTCGAAGCCATCTACAGCTTCAACGAGAGGGGAGAACTTGCGAAGAATCAGGACCTCTCTGAGAAGCTGAAGGTCTCTCCCCCAAGCGTCACAGAGATGATAAAGAAGCTCGCGGACGAGGACCTTGTAACCTACGAGCCATACAAGGGTGTTTTACTCACCGGTAAGGGGATGGCGAGGGCCCAGACAGTGGTCAGGAAACACCGGCTACTCGAGAGGTTCCTACACGACTCCTTAGGCCTAAAGATGGAGAAAGTCCACGACGAGGCGTGCAAGCTCGAGCACGGCATCAGCGACGAGGCGGCTGCTGCTCTTTGCGACACCCTCAAGAGCCCGAAAACTTGCCCCGACGACGGCAAGCCCATCCCCGCGTGCACCCTCGAGGCCAACGACTGTGCGGGGTGCAAGTCAGCGCGTGAGACACAGGGTGGGAGGTTCAAGCTCCTGACCCAGCTCAGCCACCTGAGACCCGGGGAACGGGCGAGAGTCGCCTTCGTTAGGGGAGGTGGTTCCGCGACTCAAAGGATGATGGATATGGGTCTGTGCCCGGGGACGAGCCTCAGGGTCGAAAACGCGGCCCCATTCAACGGCCCAATCCAGGTCTCGGTCAGGGAGACGAGCCTGGCTCTCGGCAGGGAGCTGGCGGAGAAGGTTTTCGTGGAAGTTGAGGATGATGCAGCAGCGATCCCGTATCCGCGTGCCCACACAGCGTCTTAGAGGGTGAGTGTGACCGCTACTTGAGCTGCCACGATAACTCGACTAAGCCGGTGTTGGAGGGACGTGGAATGGACGCAAAGATCACGGTTGGGCTCGCTGGCAACGCGAACGTGGGGAAGAGCGTCGTCTTCAACCAGCTCACCGGCCTCCACCAGCACGTAGGTAACTGGCCGGGTAAGACGGTGAAGAAGGCGGAGGGTACCCTTGTCTACGGTGGGTACACTGTCGACGTGGTGGATCTCCCCGGGATATACAGTCTGAGCACCTATGGTTTAGAGGAGATGGTTAGCCGGGAGTACATTGTCGTTGAGCACCCTGATGTCATTGTCAACGTCGTGGACGCCTCCAGTCTCGAGAGAAACCTGTTTTTCACGACTCAGCTGATGGAGCTGGAGCCGCACCTGATCATCGCACTCAACCAGATGGATGTCGCGGAGAAGAAGGGCATCAGTATAGATGTCGGGCGGCTATCCGAGCTCCTCGGCGCCACGGTCGTTCCGATGACGGCGATCAAGAACGTCGGCCTCATGGAGCTCATGGCGGAGGTGGTGGAGATGCATGAGAAGGATAAGCCCACCGTTAAGCCTCTCCCATTCGGTCCCGAGATCGAGGGAATAATCTCAGATCTAGTCGAAGATGTCTCAGGGGTCGAGACGCCTTACCCTCGGAGGTGGGTAGCCGTCAAGCTCCTCGAGGGAGACGAGGAGATGGAGAAGATCACTTACACTCAGATACCTGGGCTCAAGGAGAGTGTCGCGGAGGCAAAGAGGAGGATCGAGGAGATACACGGCCACGACGCGGCCAGCGCCCTCACCTCCGAGCGCTACGCAAACGCGAGCAGAATCGCCTCTGAGGTCACCGCCAACGTCGAGCCCAGGCGGAGCCGGTGGGCGAGTCTCCAGGAGGCGACGAGCTACCCAGTACTCGGATACGTAATCATGATCTCCGTGGTTTTGG
Source organism: Bathyarchaeia archaeon (assembly GCA_041489375.1). Lineage (GTDB taxonomy): Archaea > Thermoproteota > Bathyarchaeia > TCS64 > TCS64 > UBA8941. Next base: position 10,798 of record JBGPRA010000015.1, read on the forward strand.
GGATGTTCTACTCCGTATTTACAGTGGGGGACTACGCTTCTGGTCTACTCGGGCAGGGCTTCGCGGCGCTGGAGAAGGCCTACTACTCCGCCGCCGGCTCGGGGCCACTGCAGTCCTTCGTCTGGAACGGCCTTGCGGGGGGCCTCATCGCCGGGACAACGATCGCGCTCCCCTACATCGTGCCCTTCTACCTCGCTCTCAGCCTGCTGGAGGACTCCGGCTACATGGCAAGGGTCGCCTTCCTCATGGACTCGTTCATGCACAAGATTGGGCTTCACGGGAAGGGATTCATCCCGATGATGCTGGGATTTGGCTGTAACGTGCCGGCGATCCTCGCCAGCAACGTCATGGAGACTGAGAGGGAGAGGCTGATATGCGCCTTCGTCTCCAGTCTCGTGCCCTGCGCGGCCCGCAGCATCGTCGTCATGGGAATCGTCGCAACGTACCTCGGCTTAGGCCCAGCCGCCGCCCTCTATGCAATAGACTTCGTCATCATCTTCATACTCGGGAGGATCGCCTTCAAGACGCTCCCCGGCGAGCCGGTTGGCCTCATCATGGAGATGCCCGCATACAAGCGGCCCTCCGCGAAGATTACGACGCAGCGCACATGGTTCAGGCTCAAATACTTCGTCTACGAGGCTTTCCCCATTATAGCTGTTGGGAACTTCGTCGTCTATCTGGCGAATATCCTCGGACTACTCAGCGTCGCGGAGTGGGCTTTGAGTCCTGTGACGGTTTTCTGGCTCGGGTTACCGGCGGCGACGGGCGTCGTCCTCATATTCGGCGTCCTGCGGAAGGAGATGACCCTAATTCTCCTCGCCTCCATAATGGGTACAACGAACTTTGCGTTGATCTTGACGCCGGCTCAGATGTTCGTCTTCTCCTTCGTGGTCATGCTCTATGTGCCTTGTGTAGCCACGATTGCTGTCCTCGCGAGGGAGTTTGGGGCTAAGAGGGCCGCGTTGATTAGTGTGATCGAGATAGCTGTCGCGGTCTCCCTTGGGGGGATAATATTCAGAATACTCCTTCTGCTCGGGATTCATTGAAGCGCGCGTTATCGAGTACGAGTTATAAACCTAGTTCGACTGTATTAGTTCAATTGCTACACTTTTCACAGAACCCGTAAATCACGAAACGTTGCCCCGAGGGGCTGAACTTGGCTTGCTTAACCGCCCTTTCTATCATATCTTTCAAGCGTCCATCGTTGATATCCCTGATGATTCCACATCTTTCGCAGATGAGGTTGAGGTGCGGCTCAACGTAGGGGTCGAACCTGGTGTCTCCCTGCTTTAGAGACAGATCATGAACGAGGTTAAGCTCCGCTAGGACGCGGAGGGTCTTGTAGACCGTCGCGAGGCTCACTGTCGGGTGAACCTTTTTCACATTCTCATAGATCCTCTGGGCTGTCGGGTGCTCTCTGCTGCTTAGCACGTTTCGGCAGATGGCTATACGCTGAGATGTTGCCCTGAAGCCCTTCGAGCGGAAAGCCGAAATAATTTCAAGGTCAGTCGGAGGTAAATTCATTATCTATTATTAAATAATAATCAGACTTAAAAACCTCAGCGTTTATAGTTAATCCGTAGTTGAGGTTATGGTTAATGGCTGAAAAAAAGAGACCAATGATTACTTCAGGCGCGCAGGGCACGTCGAACCAAGACTGGTGGCCGAACCAGTTGAACCTGAAGATTCTGCACCAGCATTCCTTCCTATCCAATCCGATGGGCGCTGAGTTCAACTACGCTGAGGAATTCAAGAAACTAGATCTGAATGCTGTGAAGAAAGATCTCTATGCCCTGATGACTGACTCGCAGGACTGGTGGCCAGCCGATTATGGTCACTATGGGGGACTCTTCATCCGAATGGCTTGGCACAGCGCAGGAACCTACCGCGTGAGCGATGGTCGCGGCGGCGCCTCGTCGGGCTCGCAGCGTTTAGCGCCACTCAACAGCTGGCCTGACAACGCTAACCTCGACAAGGCGCGTCGTTTGCTTTGGCCGATCAAGCAGAAATATAGCAAGAAAATCTCGTGGGCCGATCTGATGATCCTGGCCGGAAACTGTGCGCTAGAGTCAATGGGCTTTAAGACTTTTGGCTTCGCGGGCGGACGCGTGGATGTCTGGGAGCCTGAAGAGGACATTTACTGGGGGTCCGAGAGTAAGTGGCTTGGCGACAAGCGCTACACCGGTAACCGAGAACTCGATAATCCCCTCGCCGCTGTACAGATGGGCTTGATCTATGTGAACCCGGAGGGACCAAACGGGGAGCCGGATCCGGTCGCTTCGGGCCGTGACGTTCGAGAGACCTTCTCTCGCATGGCGATGAACGACGAGGAAACCGTCGCACTCATTGCCGGAGGACACACATTCGGTAAAACTCACGGTGCTGGCAATGCCTCACATGTAGGTCCGGAGCCGGAAGCTGCTGGCATCGAAGAGCAGGGCCTCGGCTGGAAGAATAGCTTAGGCACAGGTAAGGGAGATGACACGATCACCAGCGGTCTTGAAGGTCCTTGGAAACCGAATCCGATCAAATGGGACATGGGATATCTCGAAACGCTGTTCGGCAACGAGTGGGAACTTACAAAGAGCCCCGCAGGCGCCTATCAGTGGAAACCGAAGAATGTTGAAGATAACCTCATGCCAGCCGCTCACGATCCGTCGAAACGGGTTACACCCATGATGACCACAGCTGACATGTCTCTGCGGATGGACCCGATCTATGAGCCAATCGCTCGGCATTTCCATGAGCATCCCGAAGAGTTCGCAGACGCGTTTGCACGAGCATGGTTCAAATTGACACACCGCGACATGGGCCCCCGCTCGCGCTATCTCGGTCCGGAGGTCCCTGCGGAGGAACTGATCTGGCAAGACAACGTACCCGCAGTCGATCATGAGCAAATCGACGAGCAGGACATCGCAGACCTCAAGGGCAAGATCCTTGCCTCTGGGCTGTCGATCTCGGAACTGGTTTCAACCGCCTGGGCGTCTGCGTCCACGTTCCGTGGCTCCGACAAGCGCGGAGGTGCGAACGGGGCTCGTATCCGTCTTGCGCCGCAAAAGGATTGGGAAGTCAACCAGCCGGCTAAACTGAAGAAGGTGCTGCAGATCATCGAGAGTATCCAAAAAGAGTTTAACAACGCGCAGTCAGGCGGAAAGATGGTTTCGCTCGCCGACTTGATTGTCCTGGGTGGATGCACAGGCGTCGAGCAAGCAGCAAAGAAAGCTGGTCACGATATAACCGTTCCCTTCACGCCGGGACGCACGGATGCGTCGCAGGAGCAAACCGACGTGCAGTCATTCGCCGTACTCGAATCGGTTGCAGATGGGTTCCGTAACTACCTGAAAACCAATTACGCCGTATCGGCAGAGGAACTGCTTGTTGATCGTGCGCAACTGCTGAAGCTGACCGCTCCTGAGATGACGGTTCTCATTGGCGGTATGCGCGTCTTGAATGCCAACTTCGGACAATCCCAGCACGGCGTCTTCACCAGGCGGCCAGAGGCGCTCACCAATGATTTCTTCGTGAATTTACTCGACATGCGCACGACTTGGAAGGCAACCTCGGAAGACAAAGACGTGTTTGAGGGTCGTGATCGCGCAACGGGCGAACTCAAGTGGACTGGAACACGTGTCGATCTCATCTTCGGTTCGAACTCCCGACTACGGGCATTAGCGGAAGTCTACGGGTGTGAAGACTCTCAGGAGAAGTTCTTGCATGACTTCATAACAGTGTGGAACAAGGTAATGAACCTAGATCGCTTCGATCTCGCCTGATCGAAGCAAGAACACGTGCGCGCCCTGCTCGGTGATAGGGTATAAGGGTGTCTTTGAACCCGTGGCTGCGTCGTCTCCATAGACTTATCCTGAATCCCACTTAAGAAAATCTTATCCCAAAGTTACTTTGGTATAAGCCTCATCTTATGTGCAATAATCTTATCCTCAGCTCAGAAACAAATACAAATGGAATAATCTTTTAGGTGGACCACTAAGACAGTTCACCAAATATTCTATTCTAAAAAGATTTAGGATGAATAAAATTAATAAAATTATACTTAGACGTGCACGCGCTCTTTAATTATTACGAACTTTTAAAAACGTAATACAATATATATTTCTGAGCAATATGAGTGAAGAAAAGGAAAAACTCATCAAGAGAATCGAGCATTGGGCTGAACACAACGATGAACATACTAACCGCTATGAAGAGTCAGCCAAAGAGGCAAAAAACATAGACCTCCCAGAATCCGCTCAGCATCTCCTAAGAGCCGCGGAGACTGGAAGACAGGTCTCAATCCACCTAAGAAACGCACTCAAAAAGATAAACAACGGATAGGTACCCCAATTGTGTGAATTCAAAGTTACTCTCGACGGCGTAGAGATAGTGGATGAGGTCGTGTACGCCCTTGAGGAACATGATACAGTAACCATCAGTAACATCATAGGCGAATCTAGGACTCTTCCCCGAGCCAGGATTAAGGAGGTAAACGTATTCAAGACCTCCCTAAGACTCGAATCTTACTGAAGACATCAACATGAAGATAAGATGATACGAGGTGGTTGTGATTGAATGATGCACGCATAGAAATTGAGAAAATGATCGAGTCCAACGACCTAGCGGGACTCCTGCACAAAACAGCACTAATCCACGGCCACCACTGCGTTGGCTCCGCCATGGGCGTCATCGCCGCCCACTACGCCATGAAAGCAATGAGGGTCGTCAGGAACACGGGCATGGAGCACCTAATCGCGGTTGTGGAGACTAACAGTTGCTTCAGCGACGGCGTCCAGATGGTGACCGGCTGCAGCTTTGGGAACAACAGCCTAGTGTACAGGGACTACGGGAAGACCGGTTTCAGCCTCGTCAAACGGAGTGGCGAGGGCGTACGCGTCTCCGTTCGCCCAGACCTCGGGGACCTCCTCAAGGACAAGAACCCTGAGTCCCAGAGACTCTACCTGCAAACGGTTAACCATCGTAAAGCTACCGAAGAGGAAGAAGATCGAATGATGGAGTTGAACAAGCGGCACTGCTTCGAAGTCCTCAACATACCCGCCGAGAAGATATTCCATCTCAAACAAGTTAATGTTGAGATACCCTGTTACAGCCGCATCCTCGCAAGCCGGATCTGCGCGAAGTGTGGGGAGAAGGTCATGGAAACGAAAGCGGTCAAGAGGGGGGAGGTCTACTACTGCCTCAATTGCGGCGAAGGCAGTTACGGCCAACTCGACTGGGCCGGCATTCACTGGGTGGAGAAAGATTGAGGTAACTGAGAATTAGCTTCTCAGTAATATGAAACAGCGTTAGGGTAATATTATTACGCAGATAGATCAAATTATACTTGAATGATCTTTGGACGAAAAAGAACCCAATACCAGAGGAAATATCAAACATAGCCACCACCAGCAAGGGGAACAGTACCACAAAGGGGACAAGGACGAGAGAGTTAAGGTCACTAGGTTCAGTATCTCCCTCGATCCTCAGCTTCTCAAGGAGTTTGACGAGATGATCAAGAAGATAGGATACAGCCGCTCAACAGCCATAGTCACCTCTATGAGAAACTTTATAGTGGATCGCCTCTGGGAAGGCGAATCCGGAGAGGTGGTCGGAGCCATCACGTTGATGTACGACCACCACCGGAGTGGCGTCACCGAGGAGCTCACGGACATCCAGCACGACTATCACCACGAGATAACCACAACCACTCACGTCCACCTGGACCATGATAACTGCCTCGAAATAGTAGCTGTGAGGGGACAAACTCCACGGATTAGGGAGCTTGCTGAGAAGCTGACGGCGAATCGCTGGGTGAAGCAGTCTAAGATATCGATCCTGAAGATCTAGCGGTGACATCTATGGATGAGTATCTGAAGAAGCTCGATGAAGCGGGTATGTGTTTGATGGTCTACGAGGAGGGCTCGGTGGTCTTCCAGAGCAAGAGTAAGGGGGTAAGGCCTCACCTTGAAGCTATCGAGGCTCTTGGGGGTCGCCTGAGAGGCGCGTTGGTGGTGGATAAAATCGTGGGCCGTGCGGCGGCGCTGCTGATCCTTTACAGTGGGGCAGTCGAGGTGCATGCTGGTGTAGTTAGTAAGGGAGGCCGAGATGTGCTCAATCGTGCGGGTGTGAGGCTTTTTTTTAGGGAGGAGGCTGAGCACATCAAGATGGTGGATGGCAGGATTTATTGCCCCTTTGAGGCGATGGTGCAGGGTAGAGATGACCCGGCGCGCGCGAGAGTTCACGATTGAGGATCAAGCTGAGGATAAGACTATTGAGACGGAGGATACCGGCTTACGTATACCGATGAGGATTCTTCTTTAACTCGAGGATAAAGTCGTCAACCATCTTCTTAAGAGAGCGCGCGCGATGGGCTTAAGCCGTTAACTCAAGGGCATTAGCGGCTACTCGAGTTCTATTCCGAACTCTTCTGCTCAGAACAGCTTCTACCAAAGTGTGAGTCTCAACGCGAGGAGACGCCTCAGTTTGCCTCTCCGAGTTAAGGATCAGCTCAAGCTCCACTCATACTTCTCGAAGATGTAGGCCAAGTCACTGTAGATGCTCCAGAAGGATTTTCCCCGACTAAACTTCATGGAGCAGCTCCTTATATGCTCAGTTGCAGCCCGGGAAAACTCTACGTTTCTCCGTATAACCTCAAGAGATAACTCGTTCATTTCAAGTCACCTAAAAAAAATACGGAAAACTAGCTATAACACACCCACCAAGAATTTCAAAAAATTATCACCGTCGCGCGCGAATTTTAATATATAACATTGTGTTTACTTCAATCAGAATTAAATGCGAATACGCCTCGTTATTGTAATGTTTATGATATTAGCTATAACGGCCACAGCTTATTACATAAAAAATGGACATGCACAAGCAGAAGAAGAAATAATCATCGGGGTAGAGTACGTTATCCAGGGACTGGGAGAAGGATTCAGTGATTTAGGCATTCCAGCTGTCAAGCCATTGCCAGGGCACTTCGCATGGGACAAAATGCAGAAGGGACCAGACGCCCAAATTGACTTCTCAGTCACTGACAACTATGTTAAGGAGTACCAAGATAACGGGTTCACGACCATCATCTTCGGCCTGAGGACTTCGAGCAACCTCCTCTTTGATCCATGGATGATAGCGAAAGACTATCCCAAAACACAGGCGATCGAGCCGATATACTACCAAAAATTCAGCAGCTGGGTGAAAGCAGTAGTCGAAAGATACGATAAAGACGGGGTAAATGACATGCCCGGATTAAAATATCCCGTAAAACACTATGAAATCGGAGTAGAATTCTCCTCATACCAACCCGAACCTACAGAGATCTATCTGAAAACGCTCGAACTAGGGTACAAAGCAGCACACGAGGCCTACGGAGACGTCATAGTAGGACACTCCGCCTTCCTGGTCACACCCGTTTTCAGGGACAACCCAGGCCCCGCAGAATACGAGAAAGCATTCGCAGACAACCTGGCTGGCACCGCCGGGAAAGGATTGAAGGATATACGAATGATCCTGGACAGGCCGGACCTGTTCGATGTCCTCAACGTCCACAATCTGGGGTGGCCGTATGAAATAGAAGACATCGTGAAGTGGCTGAAATACGAGGTGAGTCAGAGGGGGTACTCGAAACCCATCATAATCAGCGACACGGCTCCAACATCGTTCGCTGGGCTCGGTCCCGCGACGAAGTACGAAGGCAAAAACTTGGCCGTGATGCTCCCGCCAGCCACCGAAGCCGACAGGCGCAGATTAGCCGAATATTTCACGAAGTTGATCAACAACGATCAGGAGTACATTGGGTGGCTCAGGAAATTCCTCGCCGGCGATACCGTCCAGAGGGTCGTCATTGCGGCGGAGCAAGACATCGAATTGATCGACACCGCCTTCACAGGGGACATCCCCGGGGCAAACCTGGCAATATTCCAAGCCGCCGCAGGTAACCCCGGGTGGGGAGGTATGGTGGATTCTGAGGGTGTAAAAGTCACCGGAAAGAGGCCGGCTTACTATTCATTACAGCAGCTGCAGGAGAATATTAGAGGCTATGAATCGATATTTAGAGTCAGCTCTGATGAGGATGTTAGATTATATAAGGTCACAAAAGAGGAGGGAGAATTTTTTATTATTTGGTACAGATATGTAAAATTGTATTTACCGGAAGACGTCATGCCGAGTAAAGTCGTTCAGATTAACGTCGGGGCTTCAAAAGTAGTAATTGAAAAAATGAAAGTTTCCACCAACATTGATAGAGTGTCTAGTGAAACTAATAACGGTGTATTATCTCTGACTGTTACTCCTGAGCCCATTTATATTTTTCAGGCGATCTCGACGACAGGGGATCTTAAGGTCACTGTTAAAGATAAGAGCGGTGTTCCTGTGGTGGGGGCGAGTATTTCTTCAACGTCTCAGCCGAGCGGGCAATCTGCATTAAATGGAACCTCAGGTGCCGACGGCATACTGGTATTTAGCGGCGTTATGCCCGGCAACTATATGATTCATATGTCTAAGAGTGGCTACGTATCCGGGTCAGTGCAGGGGAACGTGGTTGCAGGCAGTACCAATGGGGTCAGTTTAACTCTCCAGGTTCAGTCCTCAGGCGGTGGAGGCGGCATACCCGGATTTCCATTAGAGGCTGTTGCCATTGGATTTCTCATCTGTGCGCTCTGGTTGCGAGCGCGTTTGCGCGTAGGGTATTGATTGGGCATAACACAACTCCCACCTACTCAATGTTAGGAAACCGATTCGCAAATGTGTCTGCTATGCAATAAATAAGAGAAACCACACCCGGTCGCGCACGCGAAGTTCCATATGAGCATTGAACTAAGTGCCGGATTGAATCGCTGGAATTTTAGCTTTGTTTTCCCTGTACTCGAGAACGGAGTACCCAATCTTCATGGCTATGATGACCGCTACCAGAAAGACGAAGAGCCTAAGGTCAATAACCACCATGTTGAAGGAAGCTCCGTTGCCTGAACCGATTGTGGCCAACCCTAGATGTTGTAAATCTCCTAAACTTAGAGTGAACGCGATTACGATGAACCAGATGATCCTAGTAGCCGTCGAGGCTACAAGCCCATGGGTCGTGTTTTTCTCGAATACGTCGCCTAGGATAATTGTGAAGGCGATTACGAGGCCTGTGACTGCGATCTCGTTCAGGACCGCCCTGAGGTCTATCCCACTCGTCTTGGACAGATAGTTGTAGAGCTCCTCGGGCAGTCGACCCTGACCCAGAATGGGGATAACTGTAAGCAGCACCAGTATGGCTGCGGAGACTATTATTGTCCTCTTCCTCAATCTCATTCCTGTCCGCTCCCCGCCCTCAGAACGTTCTTGAAGCCGACCAGGTTCCACAGGGTTCTTACATCCAGCTCGATCTGCGCAGAGCCCTTCACGTTCTGGAGGTTCCCCTCGGGGACCATGGTCTTCGGGATCGTTAGGCTGACGTAGGAGGATCTGACTTGTCCTGGAGGAATATTAACGGATGTGGAGTTCGAGTCGATCACTTTACCGTCTGCGTCGAAGATCGTCAACCTGGTGGACAGGTCGACTCCGAGGAACCCATGATTAGTTGGATTCACGCTTAGGCTGATAACGTAGTCCTCCGTGCCCGGGATCTGAGTTAGTTTGAAGCCGATCCCTGCCTCTGGGGAGATCATTCCCCCGAAGAAGACGGCGACGTTGTAGGCGCTTACAATTAGGAGGACTATGGTAGCTGCTATGAGTGCCCTCGTAGCTATCCTAAGCGTCCTCATCTTCTCCACCTGTCTTTCCTCCTCGAACGTGTTTCAGCGATGATTAAATGCTAAAGAAAACAATTGCACCTATGGATTTATGCATTTACCCTCGCGCGCGCGTTACGACGTACGCCTAGTTCCACCTCGTAACAGGGTGTTATAGAAATGGGAAAAATGGGGCTAGGGCTTCAGCCCAGGGTTCTTATTCTAGCGCGATGCTATTCCTTCAGAATATTTTAATAAGACGCCCCACCATCTATACGGTGAGCCATATGGATGCCGTTAAGACCACGATAAACGTGGACGATGAGATCCTGAGGGAATTCAAGAAGATGACCTCCCAACGATACGGTGGCGAGAGAAAACTAAGCGCCGCGATAGAGGATGCCATGAAGGCCTACAACCCCAGAGGGATCCTCTCCGTATACGCTGAGAAGGAGGGGATAACCATCTCCGCCTATCCCTCATCGAGGGAGGTTGAGGAGGGGCGACCACGCGTCAGGGCATCCGCGGGAATGGAAGTGAGGGAGATGCGCGATGCAAGAGAAGCAAGTATATCTCGACACGAGTAGCCTGGTGAAGAGGTACATAGCCGAGACAGGCTCTGAGGTCGTCGACAGGGTCTACAGTGAGTCCGAGGCTGGCAGGCTCCGAATAGCCTTCTCGATCTGGAACATCGGAGAAGCGGTCGGGGTCTTCGATAGGTACCGTGTAAGAGGACTGATCTCGGATGAGGAGTTTAAGAGAGCCAGGGCCAACCTGATATCAGAGTCCCTTAAGCTGAGTCGGCTGGAGGCCCTGAGTCTGCTGCCGATTACGTCGTGGTCCTTAACGGGTTCATGGAGTCTGGTCTCTAAGCATCACATCTACGTGGCCGATGCCCTCCAGATCACATCCTCGAAGGAGGTCGGCGCTGATCTGCTCCTCGGGGCTGACAGGAGGCTGCTGGAGGCTGCCAACGCAGAGGGTGTTAAGACAGCTAACCCTGAGCTCGACCGGGATGAAGCCCTCAGAGACATCGCCTGAAGCTGATCAACCGTTTAAACTCTACGATGCGCGCGCGACGCCTCCCCTTACTCACGAGGACATTCTTATACTCCATCCTCATCCTGTTGAGGTAATCCTCGAAACTCGCCCTCGCGCTAACATTAGACGAGGTTTGCGAGGCTTCTCAGCTGATAAGCAATCAACACCAGAGCAAAGAAGACTGGAACAATTCTCATCGGATAATCACTCATCGCGCGCGCCCTGTAGTATTGTTTGTAACACATTTTATTAAGATAGTTGTTGTGGATGTGTACAACGAGTATGTGCGCGCGCGACGGGCAAAGGCGGACATCATTGGGTTTACTCCCCTGCGATGGATGAGAAGGGTTTCAAAACATTCATTGTTAATAAGTTGATAGATAACTTGATGGAAAACTATCCAGTGGAGACAAAGGCGATCATAAAGACAGAGGATTCGTAGTAACCCCTGATTTTAATTCTTCACCCAACAGAGTCAACTGTTGATACGAAACAAACCTAACCAATACACCGAAAACACCAAAAACCCACACAAAACCACCTAAAACAGACGACGAAAACCCCAGAAAC
>JBGPRA010000016.1:0-21975 GCA_041489375.1 Bathyarchaeia archaeon
ACCAACAAATAGCAGATTCAGCCTTTGCGCCATGCAGGTCACGGACTCGTCCTACGTCGCCCACAGCGAAGACCTTCTCTATCGGCAGGGATACGAGCAGTTCAAACACCTAAAGGGGGGTAAGGAGTTCTTCACTTTCCTTCACTCCGCAGGGGAACTCGACGATAGGAAAGTCACCAAGAACACCGTAAGCCGGAGGATCTACATAGACGTCGCTGACGGAAAGGTTTACTCCGCAAACAACCAGTACGCAGGGAACAGCGTTGGGCTGAAGAAGCTAGCGCTCCGTCTAGCCATCTATAAAGCAAACCACGAGGACTGGCTATCGGAGCACATGCTCCTCATGGGCATCCACCCACCGGGAAAGAAGAGGGTGACTTACTTCGCGGGAGCCTACCCGAGCGCCTGCGGAAAGACGAGCACCGCCATGATCCCAGGTCAGAGCATAGTCGGCGACGACATCGCCTATCTCAAGGAGGATAAAGAAGGCTACTGCCGCGGCGTCAACATTGAACAGGGCATATTCGGCATCATACAGGACGTAAACCCGGTCGACGACCCCCTCATCTACAAGAGCCTCACGACCCCTAGAGAACTGATCTTCAGCAACATCCTGATCTCAGATGGAATACCCTACTGGCTCGGAATGGGCCGGAGCGATATCCCAGAGAAGGGAACAAACTTCAGCGGAGACTGGTTCAAGGGGAAGAGGGATAAAGATGGGAACGAGATACCCTTCGCCCATGGGAACGCCCGGTACACCATGAGACTCAGTGAGCTTGAGAACGTCGATCCCCGGTATAACGATCCTGACGGGGTCACCGTCGAGGGAATATTCTACGGTGGCCGCGACTCTGACACGAACGTCCCCATAGCCGAGGCGCTGAGCTGGGAACATGGAGTCTACATCGGTGCCACTCTCGAGTCTGAGACCACAACCGCCACAATTGGGAAAACTGGTGTACGCAGGCAGGACCCGATGGCGAACATCGACTTCGTCGTCGTCCCTCTCTCTACTTATCTCACAAACCACATCAAGTTCGGCAGGAAGCTCAGACACAAGCCGCGAGTCTACGCGACCAACTACTTTCTACGCCATAATGGCAAGTACACAAACACGAAAGTCGACAAGAAGATCTGGGTCCTCTGGGCAGAAAGCCGCGTCAAGGGGGAATACGACGCCATTAAGACACCCATAGGCATGATCCCACACTATAAAGACCTCAAACAACTCTTCAAAACCGTCTTCAAGAAGGACTACACCGAGGAGGAATACATCCAGCAGTTCAGCATACGCGTCACGAAATACCTCGAGAAGATCGCCCGCATGGAGCAACTCTACAAGGACGAACCCAATATGCCGAAGGAGTTCTGGGATATCCTCAACCAGCAGAAGAGAGAGCTTCAGGAACTGAAGATACGCACGGGGAAGGATGCGCTCCCACCGATCTCCTTCGTCTAGTCAAACCTTTTTACCGATTACACTTCCTCTTTCAACCATCACAGGGGATGTGTGTTGGTGTTCATTGGTAAAACTCCAAAATCTAAGGAACTATACGACCGGGCGTGCAAGGTCCTTCCGGCAGGAGTGAGCTACGGAATCAGGGCGCTGCCACCCTACCCGTTCTTCGTCCAGAAGGCCCAAGGCGTGAAACTTAGGGACGTGGACGGCAACGAGTACACGGACTTCTGGGTCGGCCATGGAGCACTGATCCTCGGCCACAGCCCGAAGAGGGTTATGGACGTCGTGAAGAAGCAACTCCCCTATGGAACCCATATCGGCTTTAGCCACGAACTAGAGATAGAACTCGCTGAACGCATAGTGAAAAACGTACCCTCAGCGGAGATGGTGCGCTACTGCGCAAGCGGCACTGAAGCGAACATGTACGGGACCCGCCTCGCCCGTGGATACACCAATCGCATGAAGATGCTCAAGATAGAGGGAGGCTGGCACGGTGGCTACGACAGCCTCCACAAGTCGGTGAGCTACCCCTTCACCAAGTCCGAGTCCGCTGGACTGAACCCTAAGACCACTGAAGACACTGACGCTGTCCCATTCAACAATCTCGAGGCCGCCAATAAACGGCTCAAGACGAAAGAGTACGCCTGCATCATCCTTGAGCCCGTTATGGGCGCTGCTGGGTTCCTTACACCTGAGCCCGGATACCTCCAAGGCCTACGTGAAGCCTGTGACGCGACTGGTACCCTGCTGATCTTCGACGAGGTCGTCACCGGCTTCCGCCTCGCCCCAGGAGGTGCACAGGAGCTATACGGGGTCAAGCCCGATCTCACCATCCTAGGCAAGATCATTGGCGGCGGCTTCCCAATAGGCGCCTTCTGCGGATCCGCCGAGATCATGGAGCTCATCGACCAGAGGAAGTACCCTAAAACCGAGAACCGCGTCGCTCACGGGGGCACATTCACGGGTAACCCGATCAGCATGGTGGCAGGCTGCACGACCCTCGACCTGCTCAAGGACGGCAGGATCTACATCAGCATCGACAAGCTGGGGAGGAGGATGAGAGATGGTCTTGAGGAAGTCTTCGGGCGTGGGAGGCTCCCAGCGACGGTCACAGGTGTTGGCTCAACATTCGCTATCCACTTTCAGGGCAAGATCCCAAGAAACGCGGGGGACACGGCTAAGAACGACATGGTGGCGACGAAGGCATACTTCGCCCACATGCTTGACAGGGGCATCATCTACCTCAGTCCCACCGTTAGTCACTGCTGGATAAGTAGCCCACACACTGAGGATGATATTGACGCATACCTTGCTGCCACGGAGGAGTTCATCAAGGGCTACAAGCTTTAACTCTTCTCGATTTTCCCTATCGCTTCTCCTAGAATCTCGATGCTTGTATCTATTTGCTTCTCGGTGGTGATGAGGGGTGGTGCTACCCTGAGGGATCTACCCCCGTAACTGCCCATGTTGAGTGTGTAAACTCCGTGTCTGAAGGCCTCGGAGCAGATGGCGTCCGCCGCCTTTGGGTCGGGGGTCTTCTTTGCTCGGTCCTTGACGATTTCGACCCCTATTAGGAGGCCGAGGCCGCGGACGTCTCCGATACAATGGTGCTCATCCATTAGGTCAGTAAGTCTATTTTTCATGTAGGTACCCATCCGCTCGGAGTTCTCACAGAGGCACTCGTCGCCTATGACGTCCATGGTGGCGTGAGCCGCTGCGGTACCGAGGGGAGTTGCGCTAAAGCTCTGAGCATGTATAGGTATCGGCTCAGAGTCCGTGGACTCGAGGAGATCTCTATTTAGGATGCAGGCGCTGATTGGGACGCCACTTCCCATCGCTTTCCCGAGGAGAACTACGTCGGGCTTCACCCCCCAGTGATCCATCCCCAGCCACTTACCCGTCCTCCCAAAGCCCGTCTGTACTTCGTCAGCGACGTGTAATATCCCAAACCTTTCGCATAGCTTCTTCAGCCCCTGGTGCCACCCCGACGGAGGAATGTGCCAGCCGGCGTCCCCCTGGATGGGCTCGACGAAGACTGCTGCGACCTCGTCGGCCGGGACATAGCTCTTGAAGGCGACTTCCTCGATGTAGGCGAGGCATGCGAGAGCGCAGCTGGGGTACTCAAGCCTGAGAGGGCACCTATAGCACGAGGCGTAGGGTACGTGTACTATGCCGGGGACGAGGGGGCCGTAGTGCCTCTTCATGCTGGGGTCGTATCCGCTCAGACTTATGGCACCCATGCTACTGCCATGGTAGCTGCCTGTGAAGCTCAGGATCAATGGCTTCCCTGTCGCCCGGCGCACAGCCTTTATCGCATGCTCGTTAGCAAGACTCCCCGCCTGGCTCCAGTAGACCTGCTTTGGCCCCGAGCCAAGCATCTTCTCCAATCTACCGATGAGGGTGTATGTTTGCTCCGTCTGCCAGTGGATGCTCCTCTCCGCCTGCCTCTTCACCGCCTCGACGACCCTCGGGTGGTTATAGCCAGTATTGACTACGCATCGCCCCGAGATTAGGTCTATGAAAACGTTCTCATCGGGATCCTTAACATAGATCCCCCTCGCCTCGTAGACTATGGGACTCGAGTAGGAGGAGGGTTCTAGGCCAGAGTCTCTGAGGAGCTTAGTGACGCGGGGACCAGGAGGACCCGCGACAATACTGGGGCCTTGTAGACTAAGCAAGAAATTGCACAGAGATTATTGGCGCCCATTGGTGTTTAACGTTTGCCGGCTAGTGGAGCTCTCTGCCGTATCGGTTGAATATCTCCCTGGCCTGATCAATGGGGAGGGCGTACCTAACATGACCCCTGTAACCGGTCATGGTCTCCGCGACGAAGAGGGCGTTAACAATCGCTTCCTCAGTCGCCTCAACGGTGGCCTTGTAGACTGGATTGAGGACCTTGTCATCGTTACCAAGGTTGGGTACCCTCCCCGTTGTGAACGCGATGGTAAAGTCGCCACTATGGTTGCCACCGTAGGTTCCCGTCCGGGCGAGACCAAGGGCCGCTCTCTTCGCTACCTTCCAGAGTCGCCGTGAATCAATGGCGAGGTCTGTGGCAATGATCATCATTATACTATTACCGGAACTAATTGCAGGTTTCTTTGGGAGTATAACTTCCCTCCCGATGGGAACTCCGGCGATTGTGAGGTCCTCCTTGCTACCGCAGTTGAGTTGGACAAGAGTGCCAACAGTGAAGCCGTCGCCAATACGGCTTGAAGTGCCAATGCCCCCTTTGAAGCCATATCCAGTCATTGGCGTGCCTCCGCCAACGTTGCCCTCGGGGACTTGCCCTCTCCCGCTGGGACTCCTCGCAATGTCGAGTGCTTCGAAGACATGTTCCTTCCCAACGTGCCTGCCGAGGTTATCGGTCAAGTAGCTACCGTTAGTTTCCCCGACGACGACGTTCAAGGTGCTGGGCTCAATCCCCATCCGTTCGAGGTGGTAGTCGACTACCGCGTCAGCGACCTTCCATGTGTTCAGGGTCTCGGTGAGAATTATTGGGGTCTCGAGCACTCCCTCGTAGATGATTTGGGGGAAGCCTGTAGATTTTCCGTAGGCGTTGAAGAGGTCAACGGCAGCAACGACCTTCTCATCGATCAAGTTACCCTTATGAGGAGCGATTGCTGTGACACCCGTCCGGATGGAGTTACCCTCAATCAAGGTTGAGTGGCCGACCCCAACACCCTCGACATCGGTGATGGCATTTAGCCTACCTGTCTCCATCGAACCAAGCTCAATCCCGAGTTCTCTAATCCGTTGTCTCGCCAATTGACTCCCCGGGAACTGAATTTGCGTCGAGGCTATATATCTAGGTGGGGTCGTGGGAAGGGTTAAATCACCTCCGACGGAGAAGCGTCTCATGGGCGCTGGCGTCTTCCTCGATCGCTACAGGGCTATGGGGCATGAACTACGTGGGAGTGAGAGGACGAAGCGGGCGATTAGAGTAAACACTCTTTTGGCGAGCCGTGAGGAGGTCGTAGGGAGGTTAGAAGCTAGGGGCGTAAAGCTGACAGGCATCCCTTGGCTTAGGGATGGTCTCTACGTTGAGGGGGGCGAGTCGAGTGTTGGTGCGAGCTTCGAGTACCTACTTGGTCTCTACTCGATCCAGGAGGCTGCTGCGCAATTCCCCGTTGAAGTTTTATCGCCAAATTCGGGTGAGACTGTGCTTGACATGTGCGCTGCTCCCGGCGGGAAAACGACGCAAATGGCTGCTTGGATGGAGAACAAAGGAGTAGTCGTCGCTGTGGATGTGCGTCGGGACCGCCTATATGCTTTAGAGAACAACCTAGAACGTACAGGGTCGGAGAATTGTGTAGCATACTGTGCCGACGCTGCAAGGCTCGACTACGGTGGGGCACTCTTTGATAAGATCCTCCTAGACGCACCCTGCTCAGGAAACTATGTGATTGACCGCTCCTGGTTCAGCAAGCGCAACATTAGAGATGTTGAAGCTAACTCGACGGAACAGAGGAGGATCCTCGGGGCAGCAGTGGGGTTGCTCAGGCAGGGCGGGACTCTGGTTTATACGACTTGCAGTCTCGAGCCGGAGGAGGACGAATTCAACATTCAGTGGCTCCTTGATAACCATGACGTCGAACTGGTTGAAGTCGATGGACCGGGTAGTCCTGCGCTAACGGAGGTGATAGGCAATAGCCTGAGCAACGAAGTTGCGAGGTGCAGGAGATTTTGGCCGGACGAGATGGAGACCCAGGGGTTCTTCGTCGCGAAGGTGGTAAAACAATGAGTGAGATGAATGATTTTCTCACAGCTATAGGCGCTATCTACGAGCCTGTTGGGGAAAAGGTCAACCTCAACGATAAGCGCTTCGTCGTTAGCCCGGAGATAGCGGCGAAGATACATGACCGTGGGAGAATGGTCTACGCAGGTAAACTCCTAGGGCGGACGAAAAAAGAGGTTATGCCAGGTTCATCCCTCCTGCGGGAGCTAGGTACGATTGAGGGACCGAACAAGGTGTGGGTGGATGACCGTGTGGGGTGGCTCTTCGTCTGCGGACGGGACATCTTTGAGGAGAGCATCGTCAGGGCGAAGGGCGTCCTTGAGGAGGGGGCTTACTTTCTTGTGATGTTGGGTGAGGATTGCCTAGGCTATGTAAGAATACAGACACAGGATGGAAAGATGTTGCTGAGGAACATCTTCGACCTAGGAAATTTTCTACGCAGGGAACGACGAATCATCGAATAGCCTTAAAAAAATTCTCCAAACTGTTTTATCACCTTATGGCATTTCTCCCTTCTATGAGCATCTATTCTGAGCTCGGCGTTAAACGCGTTATCAACGCGGCCTTTGCACTAACCCGCCTTGGCGGGAGCACAATCCCTAGGGAGGTGCAGGAGGCGATGAATGAAGCGAGTAAAAGTTACTGCAACATGTGGGACCTTTTACAAAAAGGGGGTAGAATAATCGCGGAAAGTACGGGAGCCGAAGCCTCATGGATCACAAGCGGGGGTTTCGCAGCGCTCGTTCTCGGGGCAGCGGCGTGCATGGCTGGAAAGGATCCGGAGAAGATGAGGCGGCTACCCGACACATCGGGTATGAAGAACGAGTTCATCATACAACGCAACAATAGGCTCTACGTTTACGACCGTGCCATGGAGGTCGCTGGCGGCAAGTTCGTTTTCGTGGGGGATGAGAATTGGGGATGTGGTGTAGATGAATTTGAGACCGCAATCACAGATAAGACGGCGGGGATCCACTACGCTTATCCAACAGCCCCGAAGAGGGGCGTGCCCCCGCTAAAGGATCTTATCAAGATGGCACATAACCACGGTGTCCCCGTCATCGTGGACGCCGCGGGGATGACTTATCCAACGAGCAACTTCAAGATGTTCTCGGACATGAAGGCAGATATCGTCGCCTTCGGAGGGAAGTACGTGCTCGGCCCAAACAGCACTGGTTTCGCCACAGGGCGTCGAGACCTGATAGAGGCTATAGCCCTCCACAGTTTCATCGGCGTAGAGTCAGGGCCGGACGAGACACCAGGGAAGTGGAGGAGCATCGGCCGCGGTTACAAGCTTGATAGACAGGAGATAGTTGGTCTCATAGTCGCCTTTAAGAGGTGGATGGCTCTCGACCACGAGACTGAGAGGATAGCACCCGCATGGGAGAGGGCCCGCTTCATTGAGAAGCGGATTAAGAAGTTACCAGGCCTCAGTGAAGCGAGGTTAAGCTACTTCCCTAAGAGTGGGAGCGGGATCGGATATAACACGCTGGGCTTGAACGTTCACTTCCTCGATAAAGGAATCGATGAAGTCACCACGATCGTTAAGAAGCTGAGGCAGGGAGACCCCGAGGTATGGGTGCGCTACTGGGGTGATAGCAATAACTTCATAATAAATACTCTGATGCTTTTGCCCGGCCAAGAGAAGGAGCTGGTTAAGAAATTCGAAGAGGTCTTCGCCTAGCTAATAGCGCACACACGCGTGAGTAGTAGAGTGCGTAAAATGTGAAGATCTTCCAAGATTCTTATACCAATGTATGATACATATGCAGAGGAATCGACTTTGAAGCAGATTGCTTGGAAGTGGATAGACGATAATAGCAAGAACCTCGCCAAGATGAGCGACAAGATCTGGGGCTACGCTGAGCTCGGCCTTTGGGAAACAAAATCGAGCAAACTCATCTCCGATGAGCTGGAGAAGCATGGCTTCAAGCTAAGGCTCGGAGTTGCAGGGATGCCAACCGCGTTCGTCGCGGAGTGGGGCAAGGGAGGACCTTGCATCGGAGTCCAGGGCGAGTTCGACGCCCTCCCCCTCATCAGCCAGAAGGTCAAGACCGAGAAGGATCCCCTCAAACCTGGTCACGCAGGTCACGGCTGCGGTCACAACGTCCACGGAGTCAGCGGTATGGCAGGAGCCATAGCCCTCCGCTACGAGCTTGAGTCCGAGAAGATTAAGGCACATGTCAAGTTCTTCGGTACGCCCGCTGAGGAGAACTACGCTGGCAAGGTCTTTATGGTAAAAGAGGGCCTCTACGACGACGTCGATGCCTGTCTAAGCCACCACCCTAGCAGCGTAAACACAGCTCGTCTCAGCAACAGCACCGCGGTCAACGGCGTCAAATTCCACTACTACGGGAAAACCAGTCACGCAGCGGGTAACCCTGAGCAGGGGAGGAGCGCCTTAGACGCCATCGAACTCATGAACATCGGCGTCAACTATCTCCGCGAACACATCATCCAAGACGCACGCGTCCACTACGTCATCGAGTCTGGTGGAGGACAGCCAAACGTGGTTCCGGACTACGCTCGCAGCTGGTACTACATACGCGCTCCGGAGCGGGATCAGCTCGACCCAATCTATAAACGGATACTTAAGATCGCCGAAGGAGCAGCCCTGATGACAGAGACCACCCTCAAGGTCGAGTTCATCGACGGTTTATACAATATCATCCCTAGCAAAACTGTAGCGGAGACGGTCGTGAAGAACATGCGTGAAGTTGGAGCCCCCAACTACACGAAGAAGGAGCTAGAGTTCGCCGCCGAGATCGCCAAGAGCTTCCCCAAGGAGCAGAAGGTAGACATGCTCCGCAAGGTCAAAATCCCCAACTACGAAAAGTATCTAGACGTCGACCTCCCCACCGACATACTCGATCCAATGGGCGAGGGGGAGGTCATGGCAGGTAGCAGTGACGTAGGCGATGTGAGTTGGAAGTGCCCAACCGTCGAGTTCGGCACGACTCTTAACGTCCTCGGCGCCCCCGGCCACAGCTGGCAGTTCGTCTCCATGAGCGGTAGCACCGTCGCACACAAGAGCCTAGTATTCGCAGCCAAGACCATAGCTGGCACAGCCCTCGACCTAATCACAAATCCCGAGTTGCTCAAAAACGCGAAGAAGGAACATGCTGAGCGCCTCAAAGGCAGAAAATATAAGACCCCAATCCCAGAAGACTGCGTTCCGCCTCTCGAGATAGCCAAGGTCGCGGCGATGAAGGCACAAGAGTGACAACTCAAATTAGAAGGTGAGTCAGAAGTACTCGGAGCCCGATCCCAAAGAGGATCACTCCCCCAATAATCTGGGACCACTTGCCTAGCCAATGACCAGTCTTATTCCCAAGATAGACTCCGATATATGTGACGACGAATGCCGTCGCCCCAATTACCAACGCGGGGACAAGAATAGCGACCTTTTCTAAGCTGAAGCTCAGCCCAACAGCAACGCTGTCGATACTCACCGCGACGCTGAAGAGAAGCAGATTCTTGAAAACGAATATACTATCCACCTCCACCTTCTCCCCCCCTCTGACTCCCTCTATGAACATCTTCCCCCCTACGAGGGCGAGGAGGAGGAAAGCGGCCCAGTGATCGTAGATGGATATAAGATCCACGATCGTTGATCCAGCGAGCCATCCTAATATCGGCATGAAAACGTGAAAACCGCCGAAGGCTGCTGCCAGTCGAAGCATCTGGTTCGAGCTTAACTTGCCAAGCCCGAACCCGGTAACCGCGGAGACTGATAGAACGTCCATTGAAAGACCAACAGCTAAAAGCAGCAGGGAGATAACGTCCAACTCCAAGCGGACCACTTAGACGAGAAGCATATCGTACGAGTCATTAAGCCTTCTGGAGATAAGAAAAACTAGTTAAAAAAGACAGTTGATGAAGAGAAACTTACTCCTTTTTTGGCTTCTTCTCTTCCTTTTTCTTACTTATTCCGCAACCGCAGTTACAGGACATAGCGATCACATCCATCCACATAAAGTCCGTAATAAACACTTGTAGTAGATGCACCAAAAAAAGGCCAAGTGTTTTACTGGATAAGGTCAGATGATCCCAGAGGGCTGGCCATTGACCAAAGAAAAGGCTTGGATCTGGATCAATGAAAACAAGAAACACATCGTTGAGCTAAGCGACAGAGTGTGGGAGTACGCCGAACTTGGGCTCGTCGAGGAGAAGTCATCCAAGCTCCTCACTAACGAGCTGAAGAGGCATGGCTTCATGGTTAAGTACGGCGTCGCCGGTATGCCAACCGCCTTTGTCGCGACATGGAGCAACGGCGAGGGTCCAACTATCGGCCTAATGGGGGAGTATGACGCCCTTCCTGGCCTAAGTAACGAGAAGGTACCCCGGAAGGAGCCACTTAAGCTAGGTGCCCCAGGTCATGGCTGTGGCCACAACGTCCACGGCGTCACCGCGGTTACCGCAGCGATAGCAACTCGACACGAGATGGAGGAGGCGGGAATCAGGGGCACATTAAAGATGTACGGCTGCCCCGCCGAGGAAAATTACGACGCCAAGGTCTTCATGGTACGGGCTGGCCTCTTCAGAGGAGTCGACGCCTGCTTAAGCCACCATCCCGGCTCCATCAACACCGCTGGCCTAAGTAGCAGCACAGCCATAAACTCTGTAAAGTTCCACTACTACGGGAAGACCAGCCACGCTGCGGGGAGCCCCGAGCAGGGCAGAAGCGCCCTCGACGCCATAGAACTCATGAACATTGGCGTCAACTACCTCCGCGAACACGTCATAGACAAAGCCAGAATTCACTACATCATCGAGGAGGGCGGCGGACAGCCAAACGTCGTACCGGACTACGCGAGAAGCTGGTACTACATCCGAGCCCCTGAGAGAGACCAGGTCGACCACATCTACGCTCGGATAGTGAAGATAGCGGAAGGAGCGGCCCTGATGACAGAGACGGCGTTGAAAGTCGAATTTCTAACCGCCGTCTACAACACCCTCCCCAACAAGGTGTTGAGCGAAGTCGTCGTCTCCAACATGAAAGAGGTAGGCGCACCCGATTACACGGCTCAGGACCTCGCCTTCGCAGCTGAGATCGCCAAGAGCTTCCCGAGGGAGCAAAAGGTCGACAACCTCCGGAAGTCGAAGATGCCCCACTTGGAGAAATACCTCGACATCGACATTGTGACGGACATCCTCGACCCCTGGAACGAGGGGGAGGTCAGCGGCGGCTCCACCGACGTTGCCGATGTGAGCTGGCAGACCCCCACAATGGAATTCAGCACCGCAGCCTTAGTCCTAGGTGCACCCGGCCACAGTTGGCAGACTGTTGCCTGTATCGGCACAAGTCTCGGCCATAAGAGCCTCATATTCGCAGCGAAGACTATGGCGGGAGCTACCCTCGACTTACTAACTAAGCCAGAGCTGCTTCCCAAAGCGAGGGAGGAGTACGCTAATAAGATGCAGGGCAGAAAGTACAGATGCGCGATACCAGACGACGTCGAACCACCCCTCGGTATCGCGAAAGTGGCAGCTGAGAAGCTAAAGGGGAGTTAAATCACTTCTGAGACGCGTAAACTTCACTAAACTTTTTATAAATACCTTAAATCTATAAGATTGCGTATAAGCGCTCCTCCTTCACCCTGGGTGGCACCCCATCTTCGTCAGCGCCTTAGACTAGCTGGCCTTATAGATACGGCGTCACTTCCTTTCACCCATGGTTAAGAAGAAGACTGCATGGGACTGGATAGACCATAACCAGAAGAGGATACTGGAAGTAGCGGACACTATCTGGGGCTACGCTGAGTTAGGGCTCACCGAGACGAAGAGCTCTAAGCTGCTCCAGGATGAGCTGAAGAAGCACGGCTTCAAGGTTGAGGCGGGTACCGCTGGGATGCCGACAGCCTTCGTCGCCACCTGGGGGGACGGAGATCCTGTCATTGGGATCATGGGTGAGTTCGATGCCCTCCCGGGGATCAGCAATAAAATCGTTCCCGAGAAGACGCCACTTAAGGAGGGGGCACCGGGTCACGGCTGTGGCCATCACATCCATGGAACCAGCGGAGTGGCTGGAGCGATTGCTGCCCGGTATGCATTAGATGAGGCGAAGTCCAAGGGGACAATCAAGTTCTTCGGGACCCCCGCGGAGGAGAACTTCGTCGGAAAGGTCTTCATGGTGCGAGCTGGTCTATTCGATGGCGTTGATGCTGTAATCAGTCACCACCCCAACTCCATTAACACCGCGACAATCGGAAGCAGCACAGCTGTTAACGGCGTCAAGTTCCACTACTACGGGAAGACCAGCCACGCTGCGGGGAGCCCCGAGCAGGGCAGAAGCGCCCTCGACGCCATAGAACTCATGAACATTGGCGTCAACTACCTCCGCGAACACGTCATACAGGAGGCCCGCTTCCATTATGTCATCGAGGTCGGGGGTGGGCAGCCAAACGTAGTCCCTGATTACGCCCGGAGCTGGTACTACATACGCGCCCCCCAGAGAGACCAACTCGATTCGATATACAAGCGCATCCTAAAGATCGCTGAGGGGGCAGCTCTGATGACGGAGACTACACTCAAGGTAGAGTTCATTATGGGGCTCTACAACCTCATCCCAAACAGGACGATCGCTGAAGTAATAACGGGGAACATGAAGCAGATCGGCGCCCCCCAGCACACCGTCGAAGAACTTGAGTTCGCGAAGAGGATCAACGCCGACCTAGACAGGCAGGTGAAGATCGACGACATGAAGAGGCAGAAAGTGCCAACATGGGAGAGGTACGCTGATATGGAGATGGCGAACGACGTCCTCGACCCCTTCGGTGAGGATTACTGCAGCGCTGGCTCCACTGACGTGGGCGACGTGAGCTGGGTCGTACCTGCGGTGGAGTACAGCACGGCAACATACCCACTCGGAAGCCCAGCTCATAGTTGGCAGTGGGTCGCATGTGGCGCCATGGGCCTCGGCCACAAGAGCCTAATATTCAGTAGCAAGGTAACCGCGGGAACGGTTATCGACCTGCTGACTAAGCCCGAACTCGTGAAGAAGGCGAAGGAAGAGCACTCGAAACGTCTTGCAGGAAATAAGTATGCCTCCCCTATACCCATCGACATCCAGCCACCCCTCAAAATCGCTCAGGAATACGCCGAAAAGAACAAGGGAAAGGACTAGCCCCTATTTTTAAATCGATGGAAAAAAGGTAAAAAGAGGAAGTCTACTTCTTCCCGTTTTTCTTGACGAAGCGCTCTACCCTGTTCCAGGCGTCCTCTAGATGCTCCATGCTGTCGACGAGGGCGAACCTGATGTGGCCCTCAGCGGCTTGACCGTACTGTGTGCCAGCTGCGCCACGCACCTTCTCCTGCAGTAGGAGCTCCTGGTGGAACTTTGCACAGGGTAAGCCAACTTCACTGATGTCGGGGAAGACGTAGAAGGTACCCTCAGGGTACGGACACTTTATGCCTTTGATCTCGTTCAGCCTCTTAACGCTGAAGTCGAGCCTCTTCTTGTACTCCTTCTTCATCTTCCTAACGAAGCTCCAGCCCTTCTCGAGAGCGACGGCACCTGCGTACTGGAACGGCACCGGCATACCGATGATGCCTATTGGTACGCTATTCACCAATGTGCTGAGCTCAGGGCTCGCGATGATGTAACCTGCGCGGCAACCGGTCCAGGCGAAGGTCTTGCTGAAGCTCATGAGGGCGAGGGTCCTGTCCTCCATACCCTTGATACTCATAGTCGGGATGAACTTCTTCCTACCCCAAACGAACTCGGTGTATATCTCGTCGCTGATGCATAGGATGTTCTTGTCGACGCATACGTCGGTGAGAGCTTTGAGCTCCTTCTCGGTGTAAACTGCGCCCGTTGGATTGTCTGGACTGCAGATCATGATGGCCTTTGTCTTGGGCGTGCAGGCTTTAGCGATCGCTTCGACGTTCGGCCTGAAGATCCCCTTCTTATCCTTCTTCATGGGAACGCGGACCATCTTGGAGCTGAAATAGGCTGCTGGCTGGAAGTAGCCCTGGTAGGCGGGGTCGAGTAGTATGATCTCGTCGCCGGGGTTGAGGATAGCACCGAAGGTGCGGAAGATAGCCTGGCTGCCACCCGACTCAATGCAGAGTTGTGTGTCTGGGTTGATCTTCACACCATACTTGGCGTAGTATTTACCGATTGCCTGTTTGAAGGCGGGGACGCCGGTGAACTCGTAGTGGGTGTGACCCTCCTTCATGGCTTGGTATACAGCCTTGTTGATGAAGTTGGGTTGGTTGAAGTTCGGGTCGCCCGCGCCAAGGTTGATGAGCTTGGGGTCTGGGGCGAGCGCTGCTCGGGTCGCTGAGCCTCCACCAATTGTGAGGAGTTCTTTCTTCGCGAATTTGCTTACATCCATATTAACCACTTATCCTTGAACCAGAGAGGGCTTCCCTATAAAACGTCTTCGCTGTAAGGAAGGGTATTGATGGTGGCTGAAAAAGTATGGATGGTATATACGGGTCAGCCAACGAGGGGGTTGAAGAATAACTTGAATGCTGCATCGCTCTGCGCTCGATACTGCGGAGCGAAGCCGTAGAGGATCACTCGGCCTTTTCCCATCCTCGCCTCGACCATCGCTGCCTTTCGGGTAAGTTTCTCCTCGCCTTGCAACCAGCCACTCTCCATTATACGGCTATCAGGGTAGCTGAGTACTAAGCCGTAATCATCGTTTTGGTTACTCGGCTTTACCTCGAAGGCGCCATGACTCCTGAAGATGATAAGCAAGTCCTTCTGCACGCCCCATGCCAGTGGGTTCTTCGGGGCGATATCGACGTGGAGAGTCGATCCTGGACAAACGAAATCTGTTGGTTTTACTTCAGCGAGGACATTTTTCACTGGCACCTTAAGCTCCTCTATAGCAAAGTCACTCGACTCCCCGAGGCATAGGATGGTGCCGCCAGCCTCTGCGAACTCCTTCAGCTTCTCGACGCCATCTTTTCCTATGCCGCTCTTGTACTCAGGTGGGTATCTCGGTAGAGTAGTTACACCCTGCGACCTCTTCTCGTAGTATTCCTCGATGCCTTCGCCGGTTATCAGACTCTTGTGATCATTAGGTAAGATAATTACATCGAACTTCGACGTGAGTTTCCCACGTTTAATGTCTTTATCGAGGACCGTTTTGTATGGGAACCTGTACTGCTCAAGGAGCCATCGAGTCCACCCCTCATCGGTGTTGCCACCATAGAAGCGTTGGTAGATCCCAATTTTGAGAGATTTCGTTGGCCTCTCATTGAGGTTACTTGTGGGGGCTGCCTCGAAGACGAGGTGGTAGCGCTTGGATAGTTTTTCCAGCTCGTTGCGTACTTCTTCGCCGATTATATGCCATGATCCGGGGGCATACGTCTTTGTCCCGATTGAGATAGGTACGGTCAACCTCCGAACCTCGACCCCCCGTTTCAGAAGCCTGTTGATCGCAGCATAGCTGTCGTTTTGGCAGACATCAATGAGCCAACCGTTTGGGGCGTGCTTGGCGACACCGCCCCTTGGGAACCTAAGTCTTGGTACGGTCTCAAAGGAGCCCTCGAAGGGCTTCTCGACCTCCTGTAGCCTGACGCCCATGAACTCGGATATGGTGTAGGTGGCAAGATCGTAGGGGGTGATAGGTGTCCCGTCTGGTTTCCTGCTCCAAGGGCCGACGTGGTAGAAGGTCCTCTTGAGGAGGGATATGATGTAGGGTCTACAGGGCTGGGAGGCGAAGACTACGTGCGTGCCACGGGGGTATGTGACACCGTCAGCGGTGAACTCCCTCTGGCTCCTCTGAACCTCGACCCCCATGTCCATGAGCGTCTTCAATAGTTTGTATGCGGTAAGTTCGTCGTGCTGCTCCGATTTGACGACAAAGGCAAAGGGCGCTTCATTCGTCCCCTTCTCGAGTGAGCGCGTCGCTTTCAGGTACATATTTCTTAGGAGCGTCTCCCTGAACCGTGAGGCTGCGAACAGAGTGGCGGTGGCGCTTATCTTCTGCTGCTCAACTATGTCGCGTAGTCTCCACCAACCACCGGGCCAGGGGTGGGGGAAACCCATCTGCGTTCTGTACTCAGGTCGCCCCCGGCTGCTCGGTTTGAGCTGATGGTAATGGACCCAGATCGGCGTCGCGAGTCCAGCGCTCGCCGACTCTGTAAGCATCCCACAGATGTTGTGCCAGCAGGGGACGTAGTTGAAGGTGGGCATGAACTCACCCGGGTAGGTGGCGGCAGACTCTATCCCCGTCTTCCCCCCAGCCTCGAGCATCACATGCATCAGCCCCCCGTAGAGCTCCTGCTCAGTCCAGATTAGGGGGTCGACCTGGTCGTCGACTGGGTTGCTAAATGGTGGGACGTAGAACCTGGCCCCATAGCTACCCATGTGATGGTAGTCAATGTAGGCCTGAGGGAACCATTCCCTGTGCATGACCCCCGTAACCATCTGGCTCTCCACCATTGAGAGGTTGATGGCATCACGGTTGTTATCGTGGCCCGTGTACTTGTGGTAGAGCCAAGGGGGACCCGTCCCTTCGTACTCGGTACCTAGGTACTTGTTGTACCAGTCAGTGACCATGATCTGACCGTCCGGGTTGAAGCAGGGGAAGAGGAGTAGGACGACGTTGCGACGAATTTCTTCGAACTCGGGACCTGTGGCGACCTCGTAGGCTAGTTCGGGGGCCATCTGTGTACCACCAACTTCTGTGGCATGGATGCTCATCGTCATCGCTACAACCGCCTTGCCATCTGCGATGATCTCCTCGATCTCTTTCAATGGGACTCCGCGCGG
The DNA here is from genome assembly GCA_041489375.1 of Bathyarchaeia archaeon. Taxonomy (GTDB): domain Archaea; phylum Thermoproteota; class Bathyarchaeia; order TCS64; family TCS64; genus UBA8941. The sequence goes on from JBGPRA010000016.1 coordinate 16,930, forward strand.
GTGGGCAACCCTCCAGCTCATCTCCCTGATCTTATCTAGCCTCTTCATGTTCTCGGCGCTCGTTATAATGGTGAGAAGGAAAGGATTGCCCTCCGTCGACTTGCCGAGCTCAGTCACTTTAATACATGGCGACTTACTGAGAGTGTTGAAGTAGTCGACGATATGGTCCCAGCGGGTAAGCTTTCTGTCCGCTCCCATCTGATAGCCAAAGAACTCCTCAGGAGAAGGAATCTTTACAGACATAGTCTGAAAAACGCTTTTTTCGTATTAAAAACGATCCGTAAACTAGTCAATAATCGGATTCGTTTATATAAAAAATCACGTTTTCGCTGTTTTCTTATTGATAGTTCTCTGAAAAGTGTTAAGCGTTAAGATGGGTAAAGACATTGATCCTTAATGCCATCACGCCCCATAAAGATAGAGGACCTACGTAAGTTCAAGTTCGTTTCAGATCCCCAAGTTTCCCCAGATGGGAAGATGGTAGCCTTCGTACTCTCCGAGATCAGCTACGAGAGAGATGCCTATGAGCGCCACATCTGGTTGGCTGAGACCTTGACCGGAAAACATGAACAGTTCACATTTGGTACCGGAAGCGACACCAATCCGAGGTGGTCCCCAGATGGCGAGAGGTTACTTTTCCTGTCGAATAGCCGCCAATCAGGCAAGAAGACGCAGTTATTCATCATCAACACCACAGGTGGGGAAGCTAATCTTGTAGCCGAGACGGAGCTTGGCGTCGCTGCCCCAATATGGGCACCTGACTCCCAGCACATACTCTTCACCTCTAAAGTTTGGACGGAGAAACCCAAAACCGATGTCAAGGTCGTGAAGCGGATCAAATACAAGCTTAACGGTCAAGGCACATTCGAGGGGAGGCGTAACCACCTCTTCATAACCAAATCGGGATCGAGACCGAAACAGTTGACAAGGGGGGAGTTTGACGTAGGTGCTGTGGCGTGGTGTCCTAGCGGTAAAGAAATTGCATTCATTTCTAACATGGAGCCTGACGCTGACACGAGTGAGGTTACCGACATATTCAAAGTCCCCGCTTCTGGAGGTGAACTCAGGAAACTGACGAATGGAGCCTTCTCCATCTCAAGGTTGTCATATTCCCCCAATGGTGAGATGATCGCGTTCGTCGGGAACGATAAACCGGAGGAGCTCGCCGTTGATGAAGCACTCTGGGTGATGCCGGCAGGAGGTGGAGAGCCAAAGAGGGCCGACCCAAGCTTCACTAGAAGCCTAGGCTACGGAATTGGCTCGGACCTCAGGGTCGCTTCCCCCGACTCAGGCCCAGTCTGGGGGAGAGACAGTGGAGACATCTATTTCTACACCTCAGATACACCACACAGCAGCCTCTACAGGACACGCCTAGCAGACGGAACGACTGATGTTGTCATCGGTGAACGCAACGTTGATGGATTCAGCCTCGCTAATAACGAGTCGGTCCTAGCCTACATAGCCATAGACGCGACCCACCCGAACGAGCTTTACCTTAAAGATAAAAAGGGGGATCGGCGAATCACAAAGTTTAACGATAGACTCCTCAAGCAGCTCGTCGTCATAGAACCAATCAGCTTCAGTTACTGGAGTGGCATGGGTCGAGAAGTGGAGGCCTGGGTAATCAAGCCATTGGGGCTTAAGAAGGGGGAGCGGTGCCCTGCCGTTCTAGAGATACATGGGGGTCCTAGGGCACTCTATGGTGATGGGATATTCCACGAGTTACAAGTACTAGCTGCGGAGGGGATAGCTGTAATATACACCAACCCAAGGGGTAGCGCCGGCTACGAAGAGGTCTTCACCAAGGGTGTGATGCGCCACTACGGTGAGGGTGACTTTGAGGACCTCATGGCCTGCGTGGATGAGGCTGTGAGACGCTTTAACTTCATAGACCCGAACCGTCTCGGCGTATGTGGTGGTAGCTACGGGGGGTACATGACCAACTGGATTGTTACCCAGACAACGAGGTTCCGTGCAGCAGTCACATTTCGTAGCGTCTGCAACTGGGTAAGTAAGTTCGGTACTTCGGATATCGGCTTCATGCAACCTGAGAGCATCAGTGGAGCGAAGACTCACTGGGGCGGAGACACGTTAACACAAATGATGCATAGTCCCCTCTACTTCGTGGACAGGGTGAAGACGCCAACACTCATAGTCCACAGCGAGGAGGACCTACGCGTCCCTATTGAGCAGGGAGAGCAGTGGTTCACGGCACTTAAGCTGAACCGAGTGGAGACCGAGTTCGTTCGTTTCCCTGGGGAGAACCACGAGCTTAGCCGAAGCGGTAAACCGAAGCACCGTGAGGAGAGGCTCCACCACCTAGTAAGGTGGATGAAGAAGTACCTGCAACTGAATTCATATGGCTGAGCTTCCACTACGCGCATGTAACATTACGCTAACGACCAGGATACAACTATATTATACAATTATGGTAAGGATATAAGCCCCCGACCCTGAGTAATAGATGCCCGCAGAGACGACGCACCATGCAGACGGACTCCGCGGAGGGTCACCTGTGAGGACGGGGTTACCCAGTCATGGGACAGGCGGGCAGGGCAGGGGCGTCGGACTCCTCGCGATTTGAGAGAGCTCAGCTGAGCGGAGCGTTGGCTCCATGCGTTGATGCTGTGTGTTTGTCGCGAGGGACAGGGGCGCCCCGCCCACCACTGAGTGACCATATTCTATACGAGGAAAATAATAGAGCGCGTGAATGTCATGGTATGTGATATTTAGATCAATTATAGCCAGGAGGAGCCATAAAGCCTCCAACAACATGGGTAATCTTCTTAGCCACATCTATTGTGGTGGCATCCTCAAGGTAAGGTCCAACGATCTGGATCCCAACTGGTAATCCTCCACCTGTAAATCCTACAGGGGCTACTGTGGCTGGAAGCCCGCAGAGGGTTGCGTAACTTATCCAAAAGCGAAGCTCTTGATACCTCCTCGGTCCCTCAGGAGTCTGAATAACTCTGCTCTTCAGAGGCATCTCATGGTCGTGTGGGAAGGCCGGAACAAATGCCACAGGGAGTAGGAAGGCGTCAATCCCTCGGAAATAGTCACGCCAAGCCTCCTGCGCTTGGGTTCGCCTCCACAGCGCGTCTTGGAACTCTTTCACCGTCGATGCATAGGCATGGGCTGCTGCATACTCGTCTGAGACGTCGTTAACTTTCTCTGACCTCAGAAGCTCATATATCTTGTCTCCGCTGAGCGAGCCCGCACCGGATGCGTAGCGGATGTAACGGTAGTCCTCGAAGAGCCTCTTGGGATCTATTCCACTTGGCCAGTCCTCTGAAAGAGCCACACCAGCGTCCTTGAGGCTCCTCAGCATCTCCTCAAGGGGCTTCTTGACCTCTGAGGAGACGCTGCATAAAGGCTCATCGATCATATATCCGAGGCGATATTCAGTGATTCTCCTCTTCCTCGGCGGGGGTAACTTCCATTCGAAGGCCTTCTCAAGCTCACCGTCGACCCCGCCTAAGACATCCATAGCTAATCGAAGATCACCAGCGCTCCTCGCTAATGGCCCAGCTACACTAAAAAAGGGTTCCCCTGGAGGAGCCCCGGGGACCGGAGGAACATGCCCGCGGGTTGAAACCGTACCTATACTTGGTTTGTGCCCGTATACACCGCAGAAGTGGGAGGGAATTCTTATGGAACCACCCAGGTCGCTTCCGACCTCGAGGAATGTGAGACCTGCAGCTAGTGCCGAGGCGCCTCCCCCTGTGGAGCCTCCGGGTGTACGTGCGACGTCCCAAGGGTTATTTGTTGTGCCAAAGAGCGGGTTGTATGTCTGCCAATCACCTGCCATCTCGGGAATGTTTGTGTGGCCGATTATTACCGCTCCAGCCTCTCTCAGTCGCTTAACGACATTGGAATCCTGCTTGGGGATATAATCAAACAGTGACTTTGACCCCGCCGTTGTCCTTACTCCCTTCATTTCAAAACAATCCTTCACAGTGACGGGGACGCCGTGGAGAAGGCCAAGTTTCTCGCCTGAATTAACCGCTCTATCAGCTTCCTTTGCGCCGAGGAGCGCCTCCTTACGGAGAAGGGTTACGATGGCGTTTAGCTTAGGGTTGTAAGCTTCGATTCGGCGAAGAATCGCCTTCGTCAGATCGAGGGAGGTTATTTCGCCTCGAGATATGGCTCTCGCTGCAACCGATGCAGAGGTAAAGACGAGAGTTTCTGGGTCGACTTTACGCTTGGCTTTATCGAGGGACATTTCAAGAATAAATTGCCCTCTCCCCTTATCTTATTAACCACGAGGGCAGAGACTCCTGCCCTCAAACCTTAATAATAGAACCTCTTAGAGATTCCAAAGGCGAAGAAGATGGACACCGAGATCCGATTCAGGCTAGTGACCCAAAACCTGCAGGAGATAATCACTCCAGCAGAGGTTCGAACGCTGCTCGAGACAAATAACCATCCCCGCGGCTACGTCGGCTTCGAGCCAAGCGGCTTGATGCATGCTGGTACCGGTTTAATCGTGGGGAAGAAGATGAAAGACTATGTTGATGCGGGCTTCCACTTCATAATCTACCTCGCAGAGTGGCACGGTTGGATCAATAACAAACTCGGTGGGAACCTGGATAACATACGCGCGGGTGCTGAGTATTTCAAGGACTGCTTTACCGCCCTCGGTCTCCCTGAGGGAAAGGTGGAGTATCTTTGGGCTTCGGACATTGTCAGTCACAAGGACTATTGGGAGAAAGTTGTCCGAGTTATGAAGGCCACAACCATGAAGCGAGCTCTCAGGGCGATGCCGATCATGGGCAGATCTGCTGACGCAGACGACGTGGAGTCGAGTTGGGTACTGTACCCCGCTCTACAAACTTCAGACATATACCAGATGGACCTCGACGCCGCCTGCAGCGGCATGGACCAGAGGAAAGTTCACATGCTAACAAGGGAGATAGCGCCGAAGCTCGGCTTCAAGACACCGGTCTGCCTCCACAACCCGCTACTCCCCAGTCTTCAGGATACAACTATTCAGGGTAGCTTCGACGAGGATGAAGGAATAAACAAAAACATTACCACGAAGATGTC
>JBGPRA010000017.1:0-21407 GCA_041489375.1 Bathyarchaeia archaeon
GGCCGCTTCGACGGCGGCTTCGGAGTCGTAGCTGAGGACAGCGTCACGCAGTCTGTTTAGTACATCCCCTTCCTTAGTCATGATTAAGTCACTGGGAGTATCCTTAGCTACTAATCAATATTTATCGGTTAATAGATCCCGCTTATTCGATCGGTTGGATGATCTTTGGAATGTTGTGGGTGAGTTTTTGGCTGTGAGCTTACATCTAGTGATTTAAGGCGCGAAGCTGGTAGTGACGTGAGAATATGATTAGTCTCGTCGAGATCGTTGATCGAATGAGGAAAGGCCAAAAAATGGCTATAAAGGACTGGGATATCGCCCTCTTCAAGAGGATATCCGAATTAACCAAGCGGTATTATATCAAGTGCCCAACTGAACCAGAGACATGGATTAACACAGACAATAATCTAGCGGACTCCGCGTGGGAAGCAGCCCTCGAGCTTGTCATAAACGCCGGGTGCCTCTGCCTCGACAGCGAAAGAGTGATCAAGTTCACGGAAGAGGAAGTTCGGGAAGCCGTCAAAGCCATGCAGAGCGAAGTCATTATGGGGGAGGGAAAAGATGCCCGCGTATGGAAACAGCACAAAGTTGAGGGTAGAGAACCTATGAACATCGCTCCCGGCCACCATGCCCCCTTCACTGAGGATTTGGCCAACATCGTTGTACAGAACTTCGCCTCTATCCCTCGACTAGACTTCCTAGAGGGGTTCAACCTGCCAACCATCGACGGCTACGAGATATACGGTGCTCCACTTGAGGCGTATGCCTCGAGGCGCCAAGTTGCATGGCTCCGTGAAGGGATAAGGAAGGCAGGGAGACCCGGCGCAGCGATAGTGTATTATCCTATAAGCACGGCAGCCTCCTCCTTCCTCGCGACCATAGATGATGTAGCAGGGCTTAGGCCAACTGATGGTGTCCTGCTTTCTGTTCTTCCCGACGTTAAGGTCCAGTACGATCTCATAACCGCTGCCTTAGTGCTTCAGAGCCACGGGTACTTCGGAATAAGCGGGAGCTTCGGGATCATCGGTGGATTTGCAGGGGGCCCTGAAGGAGCTATAGTTGAAAGCCTTGTGAAGACGATTGTAGCGTGGCTGGTCTACAGGGATAACCTCTACTACAACGGTGTAGAGCACCTTAGTCATATCAGCGGGGTTAAGCGCTCCATTTTCCCCACGAGCTTCGCTCGCTCAGTCGTTTACCAAGCCACTATTCGGAACAGCCGAGCGATTCCCATGCACTGGCCGATACCTGTATCGGAACTCTGCACGGAGAGCCACCTTGAGGAGCTGGTGCTAAGGAGTGTCGAAGCGACGGTGAATGGTGCCAACCTCTACACTCCTAGGGTGAGCCGGAGCAGGATGAACGGCGGGCAGACACCAGCTGACGTTGAGTTGATGATTGAGGCGTCAGACGCTACATTGAGGACAGGGATTAAGAGAGATGATGTATACCCGATGTTCAAGTCCATTATAGCAAAGTTGGCTACGAACACAGCTCCAGAGCAAGGGAAGCTGATCACCGAGTGCTATGACCTTCAGAGGCATAGGCCTAGTGTGGAGTATAAAGAGCTCATCGATAAGGTGAGGAAGGAGTTTGCGGACTGTGGCCTCCTCTGGGGATGAACTCGGTTAGCAAGCAAACTTTTTATTATTTTCAGATGTGTAGGCAGACACTTCACTACACCGCCACAAACCAGCCGACGCACGCGAGTCGGATGCACTATTTCTTATTGAAGAAACTCCGCTGATAGGAATCCTCAGAAAGTATCCCGAGACGCTCCATCGTCTGCCTCAGAGTGGCAACGTTAGCCTCAGCTAGCTCTGTCAGCGGTAGTCTTGGTCTCCCAACCTTAGCCCCAAGCATATTTAATGCGGACTTCAGGGGAACGGGATTACTCTCACTATACATCATCCTGATAAGAGGGAGAAGCCTAAAGAGGTGCTTACGCGTTCTCAGAACGTCATCATAGTTCTCCCAGGGCTTACTCATCTCCGCGAACTCCGTCGGGCAGATAGAACCGGTAACATTGCTTGTCCCATTACCGCCACTGGCCATCACAACGGGAATATGAGCGTAGAAAGGGCAGTCGCAGCACAAGACATTAAACTCGCCCTTTGTAAGCTCGATCACCCTCAACTCAGCGTATGGGCTTGGCCCCGCCTCCTTGATTGCAACGAAGTTGGGGTGCTGAGCCAGACGAGCCACCGTTTCTGGCTCAACGTTAACAACGCATCTGTCGGGGTTGTTATAAATTACTAAAGGCAGATCAACCTCATCCGCGACATCTTTGAAGTACTTGTAAATGGCAGCCTGGGAAGGCTTCACATAAGGCGGTTGGACCATTAAACCACAGTCAACGCCGGCGTCTCTCGCATGTCGGGCGTTCTCGATCGTTTCCCTCGTCGATGGAGCCGAGACTCCACACATAATGGGTATTCGCCCATTCGCGTGGTCAACGGAGGCCTCGACTATCCTTCGCCTCTCATCCCGGGTCAATAGTATAGGCTCCCCAGTAGAGCCGAGAAGAAGGACTCCATTACTTCCAAACTCGACATGGAAATCCAAGAGTCTCATAAGGACTTCCAAGTTGACATTCCCATTCTCATCGAGGGGGGTTACTAGGGCAGGCCAAGAGCCCTGTACATTATAGCGCTTCATAGTAATCGATTCAATGAATGATTATAGAGACTTAAACTTCATGCGCATCCCGATTAATATTTTCAAAAGGAACAATGAAAAAATATGTGAAAATTAATCGCTGCTATGACTTTACAGGTGCTTGCGCTTCTATTTTTGCGCGCAGGATCACAGCGTATTAGGAAAAAATACTTAACATTAATAAACTATAAGTGATTTATCAACACGAAGGAAGAAGCGCGATGAATGAGAAGCTATTGGCAAGCCTCGGAATGCTCAGCGTGATCGGCCTCCAGCAGATCAATGCCGAGTACCTACTAAACATAGTTTCTGGCCTAAGCTTCTTCCAACTATTAATGCTAATGATCCAAGGCTCTGTCTTGATAGCCAACCTCAAACTCGATGGCTGGCGAGATAAGATACCAATATACTTGTTCAAATGCGAAAAGCACGGTTATCAACTAACCTACCCTCAGGGACATATGATGAGAATCATGTGCCCAAAATGCGCCAAGGAATAATTATAAAATTCACGCAAGATACTGAAAAGTCTTAATTATTATAGTTTTTCGACGATTATATCTGACTTATATAAACACGCATGCGCAAGCGGTAGCTCATCAAAATGAACAAAGATTTCGATTCCTATTAAGTCGTAACGAGATGTTATCAGATAAATACTAATTTTCTCTGAATGGCACTGATATAAGATAGATACATACATTAATAGAGGATAGGATCAATCAACATAAATATTATGTGTACTAAATAAATAACAGTGCTAGTGAATAATAATTATACACATAATTAGTCAAAACTTAATAATGCAGTATTATATGATAATAATGGTGAGGTGCTGCGATGGGAGGAAAGGGTAGAGCTGTAAGTTGGGCATTGGGGGGAACCATGATATTAGTAGGACTATACTACCTAGCCAACGCACTATATTACCTAGCCAACTTCACAATCAAATAGATCAAGCACGCGCGCGACTAATTAGGAGAGATAGTCTCCCGGTATAACCTATCCCATGTCTCCGTAACCTTCTTAGAATCGTATTCCTCCGGGAAATCGGATATTACTTCATTATCTCGGAGAACCCTGACGCCTCGGGAGAGACACTCTAAAGCGGTCTTACTTAGAAAGTCATAACCTGGCCTAGGCAATATCTCCCCGTTCACCCGCTTAACGTCTATATAGTATTTGTAAGTAGCCATAACCGCGGGGAGATCCTGATAAGGTCTGCCCCGGGGGAGAATGTCGAGGGGAACCCCATATTTCTCAGCTATTCCATGGGCTAAATCGTCAGCATCGTGGCTAAAGGTGAATGCTTGACTTCCTTCTATAGTAGGGAGATACTTGAAATGATCCCGGTCAATCGGATTCGGGATATAAGCGACGTATTCAGGGGCGCCCTGTAGAAGATCATGAGTAGCCACTATCACCCGGGTCGCGTTTCGATAAACGGGTTCCTTCTCCCTCCATCGTCCCCGTATATCGGATCCATGATAATGTAAGATAAGCGGGACCCCAAGTGGCTTAAGATATTTCAGGAATCTATCCCGAGCGTGAATATGGATAAGATCTGCTCCGAAAGCTTTGATCAGGGTTCTTAAGTAATAAATTCCTTTACTCTTCGAGACATATTTAGCGGGAGTAAAATGAAAAGGATCATTTTTACTATAGACCGACATATCAAATCTATAGTAAGGTCGAGAAGATAACTCCTTGATAATAAGAGATCCTACTCCCGCTGTATTATTAATATGAAGAATCTTAAACACCTCCACCAAATTCAGAACCTCAGGGAGTCGTGCGAGCAATCGCTGAACATAAATCTTATTTAACCACTCTGATTAAGGCGTTTGCTCATCTGCAGATATTAAATAATATCTATTTTATTTAAAATATTTTTAGCGATCATTTCCCACGAATATCTTTTTTCGATTGCGTCTCTACCATTGAGACCCATTTTTATAGATTCGTCAGGGCTTTCAAGAAGATAACTTATTGCGTTTGCAATCGATTTAGCAGAATCGTCTACTACCAGTCCACATTTCTCTTTAAGTACTAAATTTGCCATTTCCTCACAATTCGTTACCACAACAGGTCTTGCGCTAGCCATTGAATCGAACAGTTTTAAAGGTAAAGCAGAATCCATATAGGGATTTTTTTTATGAGGAATGATACTTAAATAAGCTCTAGAAAATATGTCAGGCATTTCTGCATAAAATTTATCATTTTCAACAATTATATTATCCGAGCTAAATATCGTTGGCATATTATAACCTACAAGTTTTAATTCATTATTTCCCGAATCTTTTAATAGTTTAAAAGCCTCAACAAGTGTTTCAATACCTCTATTAGGAGCATATCCCGTCACACATAGAATTGTTTTTTTCCCTGATACATGTAAGGGAGTCTTCTTGAAGAAGTTATGATTTGCACCATTTGAAACAAATATAACTTCTTTTTTTGAAAGATCTTCATCTAAAAGATTCTTTAAAGTAGGAGATACAATTAATAATTTATTTGAGATATTTATTAGCTCTAAAAATTTTCTCCTAAGTTTAGGTTCGTTTAAAATAGGGACTCCAAAATATTTTGCTTGTAAAAAAGGAATGTCTGCTATATCAAATAAAATATTTTTCTTGCATTTTTTTAATAACTCTATTTCTATTTTAGTAGGATAATACCCGACCAATAAAATATTTTTTTCAAAAAAGATTTTTGGATATCTAATAGGGAGATGTATTAATCTATTCAAACTAGAACCACGGATGAGCTTTGCGTTTAGATGGTTAGCTAATTCAAAAATCCTAATATGTGAACCCCATAAAATTTCTTTCATCTCTGAAAATGAATATAAAATCATTACTTCCTTAGTACATATTTACGACTACTATTTTTACTTATACCTCTTTTTTCGTGCGCGTGTTCTGGCTTATCTCACTCAATTAGATCAATAAAACGATTAACCAGCAGAGCAAGTACCCCAGTATCTCCAACAATCGCCCTAAACATCTCATAATCCGTATGATCCAGCACCCGCAGGACCTTAATCATCACCAGATACGACAAGACAAAAATCGCTGCCCCACCGAATAGTTCGACCCAGAGATTAGACTGAGTGCCTACGAAGAGTAGAGTCAACCAGGCTGACGGTATGACACTTAAATAAATCCTTCCACTCGATCCCCAGTCAAGGCTCAGACCAAGGTTCCTCTTGATCCAAAATATACTATAGGCATATCCTGGCAGGGGTGCAATTAACATCGTTAATACCACCCCCACTATTCCAAAGTTAGGTATGAGGTATAGTGCTAATGGACTCCCAGTGAACAGGGTGATTAGTGTAACCCTAAGGTTGATACGAGTCTCCCCCTGCCCATTGAGTAGGTTACCCATAACGACACTACCTAGCCCAATATAGACATTCAATAGCATATAGAGCTGGAGATAAAATGCAGCTAGAGGGAACCTATCCCCGAAGATAACCCCTATTAATGGACCACTAAGCGCGATTAATGCCCCTGCTATTGGCAGGGCGAATAGGCTCGAGTACTTGACAGCGCTAAAATAAGCCGTACCTAGGTTCTCATCACCCTTACGGAGCTTAGAGAAGAGGGGGAAAATAGCGATCGAGATGGGTCCTGTCACAAATCCCACAGCCACAGCGAAGTAACTGGCTGCACTGTAGTTACCTATCTGCGTATTTGAGACGTAAAGGACCATTAAACTGTTATAAATCTGGTTCAGCCCTCCACCGATCAGCGACGATATATAGATGGGCAACCCGTATCGGATGAGGTGTCCAAACTCTCTCAGCATTGAGGATAACTCAATTCTACCCCTCGTGTTCCGCATTAGCAAAACTACAAGCAAAAAGCCGATGAAGCCTGCTAAGACTTGGGAGACTGAGTTACCCACCACAGCACCCATAGTACCAAAGCCAATGAACACCAACAGGGGAGACAAGGTAATCCGAACTACAGCCAAGATGACCGAGTCGAGGCTCTGAAACTTCATCTTACCATACCCGATAAAAATCGCGTTTGTGGTTGAGATCAAGGCCTGTCCAAGAATCACCAAGGAAGCCACCCTAAGAAGGGCTTCTAGATCAGTCCTGTGGAGGAACGAGGAAGCGATCCAGGGCGACATCAGATAGACTGTGAAGGCTACGATCAGCGATATCAGGATGTTGAATACCAAACCGGTCACCAGGACGGTTTTCTTCTCCTCTTCGAGTCCCTGGTGGTGGTACCTAGCTATGTGAGACGTCAAACCGACGTTAATGCTGAGGTCCTGCAGAATGTACGCTATCCCGATGGGGACAAGCACAACTGTGTAATCCCCCAACCTTTCCTGCCCCAGCAGATTAGCAATGATGATCTGTGCAATCGCCAGGATCGCGGTAGAGGCCACCTGCCCGAGAAGTAGGACGAGGCTACCATGGGCAGTCTGCCTCAGGAGCCCCTTATAATCATCTGACAGGTTCGACGCCTCGTTGAATCTATAGAGGCGAGTCAGCTATATTTTTTCTTTGTTAATGGCGTATTCGTTAAAGCACTTTAGACAAACCTCACCCTTTCCAGGGATAAACCCCGCAAAGGCCGTGAGCTGCTCGTTGCACCTTACACATCGCTTAATCAACTTCCTAATTCTTTGAACCATCACAAACCAGCGAGAGTAAACCACTATTAAAGATGCGATGGAAAAATAATATTAAGAAATTAATAACCTACATGGAAGCTTTTTATTGAATAGGTGACCTCAACAATTAGCGATTCGCAAGTATCAAGCAACTCATATTAAGACTTAGATCAACGCACGCGTATTACCCTTTTAATGGAATAGTGAGTGTAAATATTTTTTATAAAACAGGGAGTGAATTGAGAAATCACTGGCGGTGAGTTTGAGTCTGAACGATCACTTACGCTCAATCCCGTTCACGTGATCGACATCGAAATTAGTGAAATGGATAGATTAGAGCTGATCTAACTGATTCCCCGACCACTTATAGACTCCCTTTTCAACCTCCATTGCATACATGTGGGCTATGCGGTATGGTAAACCCGTACTCATGAGCTCAGCTTCCAGTATCTCATGAGCGATAGTACATAGAAGTTTCTCCCGGCGCTTAGCTGGGTCACCCGTGGTCTGCTTAGCGATCACAACCACATCTGGCCCATATTCAAAGGGTACACTCAGCTCCTTTGCGGCATAGTAGTTCATGCCGCCGTATGATCTGTCTCCACCGATAGCCCTCTCCGTGAAGTCCACGCCATACTTGTTCGGAGGTACACTAAGGTCAATACCATGTGGGATCTTTACACTCCCTCTGTTAATCTTGAAGTCGATTGGCTTACCCGTCCTAACATTTGTCACCAAAAACTCCATAAATGACTCATCATTCTCCTCAGCGCCTTTTCCCATATGACCCTTATTCTCATTTACATCCATCTAAGTTACCTCCTCCATTTACACTCTCCAAAATATACACGAATTTAATATAGATAAAAGCTAATCTTAGCATCAAGTGTCCAGATGAACAGCATCACCGTAAACTGGCTTGGCCCCTTCTCACTAAATCAAATTACACCACGAGAGCTCATGAGAAAAATGGGAATATACGCGGTTCTTAACAGCTCCAACTACATATTCATCGGTAAAGCCAAGCGCGGCAAGGGAATCTTCCGTCAGGCTACGATTAACAGGGAAGAGGAATACTGGAGAGGCTTGAGGAAACTACAATTAGTCACAGGCGAATTACCAGTCGGCTACAAACTCATAGCGGAAGTCTATGACAAATGCGCCCTATACGCGGGAGTCGTCTCTAGGGATGATCTTAAACTCGTCGATGATCTTGAGAGGTTACTCATATACAAACTCAAGCCTGTATGTAACGATAAATTCACAAAACACCAGAAATCCACTGAACAGATTCAAGTCGTAAATATAGGGAACCCCCCAACAGGACTCGAATCTTTCACCTACTCCCTAGAGTGAAAAAAAATGAATACGCATCGCACGCACAACGTGATTTCATTAACTCCCACAACCTTGTATAACTAAGTGGAGACCATTGGAACGACCCCTCGAATATTCAATCTCATATGAAACTAAGGATCCTCGGGGAAAGATCCTGGGATCTAATGAGGGTAAAGCTCGATTAGATGAACGTACCTTAACATTTCAACCAACCCTCGGTAAAGGTAGAGAAATCCCCTATTTTGAGGTCATGGAGATCAACGAAGGGGACTATAAAATCACCCTTAAGCTCGGATTAGGCGAGGAGGTGACGTTGAAACAGATAGGCTACGAGTACGAGAACTTTCTGAAGAACCTGTATCGGCTCCGGGGTGAATTACTACTCCGATATATGCTCATGGATGAGGGCTACATAGCGACTAACATCGAAGCGAATTATCAATATATTGACCCGAATGGCCATCGTCAAGAGGGGGTATGTGAGGCAAGGGTATACGAATCCGCAGTAGTAGTGTTACCCGAGAAAGCTGATCCTATACGGATCCCCCTCTGTTACCTCAGGAGTTCACTGAGGGAGGAGTACACCTATTTATTGTCAGCTGATGTCGGTGAAGTGTTGACTTTATCACAGATGGGAGAAAAGACCGATTTTTTCGAGAGGAGCCTCTCTAAGGCACTCGCAGGTGTCGAGACCCGCTCTCAGGGATTGCTCAGCGCCCTTAAGCTGGGGGTCGACCCCGCTATTGTTAGGAGAGCTGCGATGCTTCTAGGGGATGGAAAGGCTGCGTCGGGTGATGAGATGCAGGCCATTTCTGTTCAACTCTGGAGGGGACTTGAGGAGAAGTTGAGAGTGGTTGGAATAGGCGATGAATATGATTACCTGAAGGCGCTCTCAAATCCAGGGAAGATAAGGATCGGTATCAAGAGGGGTCTCATGGGTGATAGAACAGGAGAATACGTTTGGTTCATGGCGCCAATCTATAGTTCTGATCCCAGTCTACCTGGCAACGCCGTCGTGCTTGAAGCGGCATCGGACGAGGCCTCAGGAAGGGCAACCTACCTCTTCAGGATCATGGATAGACCCGATTATAAGACGGGGGTGCACAACGCCCAGCTCGAGGATAGAGTCGGATCCTTTTTGCATCTAGTAAATCGTTGTTTGATTGAGATCAACTTTCGTCGGGAGCCCATTTACTTAACTGAAGAGAACCTAATGAAACCCGAATACGAGAGGTATTTGTACGCCGCAAAAAGGTTGGCAGGTCTTCGGATTCTTCGAGATAACTTCATTGGACGGGTGGCTCATTCTTCACCAGAAAACTGGAGGTCAGAGATCTCTGCTCTACTCAAGTTTAACGCCGAAAGCGTGAATAACTCGGAGAAATGGGAGAAACAGTGATCGAGAATGCCCGGCTATAAACATCCATGCAGTTATTGTGGCAAACTAGTCTCCTCTGATGATAATACGTGCCCCTACTGTGGGCGGGTGAACCCAACCGGCCCCATCAAGTGTCCTCGGTGTAAGAACCCCGTATCTGAGGGTCAGAAGCTTTGCAGCTCCTGCGGTCAGTCACTCGAGGTCAAGTGTCCAAGCTGTGGCCAGGTTACCTTCTTCGGGGATTACTGTAAGTCATGTGGGAAGAGAATCCTCGTCACATGCCCCAACAAGAAGTGCGCCCAGGAGCAGCCTCCTATAGGTGATAAATGTATAAAGTGCGGAAAACCACTTAAAGGGTGATAGATATGACGATGCAAGCTTTCACCAGAAACTATCAGGATAATAGCACCGAGGCTGGTTTCCAATTCACCTTCTACTGCGACTTATGCAGTGATGGGTACAAGACCAAATTCATCGAGTCACAGAGCAACAAGAAAGCCGGGTTCCTCCGTGGCCTAGGTAAGGCGGTTTCACTCGGAGCAGACGTAATTGGCCGCGGGGGGTTTGGAGGACACTTCGAGAGTGGAACAGACATCCTGAGTGAGAGATTCGAAGGGATGTCCCCCGAGTGGCATCAGGAGCACGAAGAAGCCTTCAAGATCGCTCAAAACGAGGCAAAGGGCCACTTCCAACGTTGCCCTAAGTGTCGAAAGTATGTGTGTGAAACCGATTGGAACGAGCAGGACGGACTCTGTGTGGAATGCGCTCCACGTGAAAACGTTGAGGTGACCGCTGCACGTGCCGAGAAGATGGTCACAGACATTAAGAAGAAGGCAGATGAAACAACAGTCTTCACAGGGGAGATCGAGCGCAGACAAACCATCTGCCCAGAATGCGGTAAACCCTCCGGTGGAGGAAAGTTCTGCAATAATTGCGGGGCCTCACTTATCCTAAATAAGTGCCCGAAATGTGGTGCTAAAAACACCGCTGGCACAAGGTTCTGTGGAGAATGCGGAACAAAGCTCGCCTAACCAAATACTCGTGTAAACGTACGACAAAGAGCACCTACATATCAGTTTTCTCGCTATAAGCTAAGTGCGCAACCTCGAAAATCGCACACGATCCATATTTTATATGATATATACAGGTGTGAGAGCACAATAGGAAGACTTTTCTAGGATAACGTAACGACTTAATCAGAACGCTATGAGAGTATCAGCACCTTACCAAGACGAAATATTGAAAATATTGCTTCGATACGGAAGACCAATGTCTCTGAGACAGATAACTCATAGCTGCGCTCTCACTTACCACCAAGTAGCGAGCTGCCTCCTCGCCCTCAAGGCTAAGGGCTATGTAAGGAAAGTTAAAGTTGGAGTCTACGAAGTCACAGAAAACGCGAAGTTGGAAGAGCTCTCACCAGAGACTCAAATCAAGATTCTAAAAAAGAAGATTAGTGAACTCGAGAATCTAATAAATACACTTTTAATGAGAAAGTAAAAGTGACCTAAACCCGGTCAATTATACTGATGTAACATCCTTTTCATGCGTGCTCTTACTTAGTGGAGTACCACAATCTGGGCATACTAGGTACTCTTTTGGGTGACCTTTTTTGCAATTAGAGCAATATTTCATTTCCTGTTTCTGTAAGATAATCTCTCTTTTTGTGCCTTCTTGAGCCAGTTGAATAATCGTTCCTAAGAATAAGGATAATAACATGGGCCAGCCTATGCGGTCGATGTTCCATAATCTTGCTACAGTGCCCCCTGTAGCTATCAGGATCGCACCGATACCGGTGGACAGTATAATATAGCCAAGTCTATAGAAACGTAATCCAACATACGAAGAGATCAGGAAAGCTACGATGATAGGTATGTAGTTATATTTTGTTTCGAGCATCGGAAAACCATACTCCCAACCTACCAATGTGCGAGTTGACGTAAAATCAGAACTTATAGCAGCTCCTATAAGCCCGCTTGTAACTCCAATCGCTGTCTTTTCATACACAACGAAAATAATTGCCGCTAAAAGACCCATTATGATAGATAAGCTCCCGATCAAAACAAGGTCAGTAAAAAACCCCAAGCCTACGACTATACGGTTACCAATGATTACACCTACAACGAATCCTGATAACGCTATCATAGTGCTATGAATTTTCCATCCGATAGTAGCGATAGTAAAACCTATTAGAATTATGATTGCCCCGGCTAGAAAATTCGGAGATAACATTAAAGATATATCTCCACAAAATGTGTGCGTATTTAAATATTGTCAAAAAAAAACATTAATACTTTATTTTAATGAAGTCATCACAAAAAACTTGGAAAATTAAATAACTCTACCTACCCGTCATTAAATCCTTCCTGACTGAAAGATTCTATAAACTGTCAACACGGACTCTAATCTAGGAGAATGGCAATGGAGAATCTAATCATCACTGCCGCCATAACAGGCGGGGAGTACGTATCGAGGAAAGACACACCATACGTCCCAAAAACAGTCGACGACATCGTCAGCGAAGTCGTTAGAAGCGTCGAGATGGGGGCATCAATGGTACACCTTCACGCTAAAAACCCAGAGACCGGGGAAGCCTATTCCGGAGACCCAAACCCCCTCCTCAAAGAATATATAGAGCGGATCCGCGAGCGAGTCGATGTTGTGATAAACGTCACAACCGGCGGCGGCAGGGTTGGAAATCCACCAGAGGTCTGGGACCGCCTTGTAAAGGAAAAGTGCCACCTAGGCGAGGAGATGATGAGCCTAAACATGGGGACTATCAACAGGTGGGCGGACCACCCAACTGGAGACGTCTTCCTCAACACCGTCCCAATGATCGAGCGTTGGTGCAGTTACATGCGCGAAGCGGGAGTAAAACCCGAACACGAAGTCTACGACACCGGCATGATCAACACCTGCAGACAACTCGCTGAAAAAAAGATAGTGCCAGAGCCGCTACACATCCAATTAGTAATGGTGGGAAGAACTGGCTTCCTCCCAACCATGAAGACCCTCATCTACAGCCTCGATCAGATCCCACCAACCTGGACCTGGAGCGTCTGCGCTCTCGGCAGGAACGAGATACCAATGTGCATAGCAGCGATGATTCAAGGAGGCCATGTCCGAGTCGGCTTCGAGGATAACATATTCATCCGCAGAGGGGAACATGCGAAGAGCAACGCGGACCTCGTGAAGAAGATTACAAACATAGCAAAGGAACTCGAAAGACCAATAGCAGACCCGAGCGAGACGAGAAGGATACTCGGCTTAAAGAAACAGTGAAGATACCCCGGGAGCTGATACAAGCTTGATCACCGGAATCAGGAGAGTCACATGCGTAGGAAGTGGATTAGTAGGCCAAGGCTGGGCCACACTCTTCGCACTCGTAGGTTACCAAGTCACCCTTGAAGACGTGACAGAGGGAAAAGTAGAAGACGCAATCAAACGTGTCGAGAAGCAAATGCGGTTTCTTGAAGAAAAAGGACTAGCTAAAGGCGCCAATGAAGCTATGCAGCGACTATGTGGGACGACTAGTCTCACCGAGGCAATGGGAAAAGCCGACTATGTCCAAGAATCAGTATACGAAAGCTATCCTGCAAAGAAGGAGATCTACCAAAAAATGGACGAGGTCACAGAACCTAAAGTTATCCTCGCAAGTAGCACATCCGGCCTCATGATGTCCGAGATACAGAAAGCTGCCAAATGCCACCCCGAGCGATGCATAGTCGCACACCCATGGAATCCCTCATACCTAGTACCGCTCGTCGAACTCTCCCCAGGAGCGAAAACATCAGCTGAGACCATAAAAAAGACACATGAACTAATGGAGGACATTGGTAAGATCCCGGTCACCCTACGGAAGGAGGTGCCGGGCTTCATAGCTAACAGGCTTTCTGCAGCGTTGTGGCGGGAGGCATTGAACCTAGTTGACATAGGCGTCGCCTCAGTTGAGGACGTTGACAAAGCCATCGTTAACGGCCCCGGACTAAGGTGGGCCATAATGGGCCCCTACCTAACATACCACCTAGGGGGAGGGAAGGGAGGGATAGAATACCTGATGCGCCACATCGACGTCTCTAAAGCAAAGTGGCTAGAAACAATGGCTAAGTGGACAAAAACGCCAGAAACGGCTGTCGAGAAAGCGATCAAAGGCGTTCATGAAACGACGCTCGTTAAGAAACACAACATGGACGAGCTTGAGGAGTGGCGGGATAACAGAATAGTCGATATACTCAAGTCGAGGAGAAAACTAAACCCCTAAATGATCCTCTCAGCTCAGGACTCGAGCCAACCCGGTTCACGGTAAGCAGGGTTCGGGTAAGAGTAGAATCCCTTCCCCGATTTTACACCCAACTCACCCTTCTCGATCTTCTCAAGGAGTAGCCGAGGCGGTGCATCCCTCAGATCATGGGATTCACCGTAGTAGACGTTCTCAATGTCCCTTACAACATCCAGTCCAACCCTATCCATCAACCCGAAGGGTCCACTATCCATTCCATAAATACACATCCATGCCCTATCGACATCTTCGAACGAGGCTACCCCCTCGTCGACGAGGTGGAGACACTCCCTTTTCACAGCGCGCCAGACCCTGTTGAATATGAAACCCGTGCTCTCTTTTTTCACAAACAGTGGAACCATTCCGATCGACCTCATAAATTCTCCAACGCTCGCTACCGTCTCATCTGAGGTTATAGATCCCCTCATCAGCTCAACGACTCTGCTTCTCCAGGGAAACGAGTAGAAGTGAGTGTTGAGCACACGGTCCAGGCGCGTCGTCGCGTTTTCAATCAGCGATATCCGGATCGAAGAACTATTCGTAGCAATTATCGTCCCTTCGCCGCATATCTTGTTAAGCTCCTTGAAAACCCTCCTCTTAATATCTAGCTTCTCAGGCACCGCTTCAATCACAAGATCAACGCCTCTAACTGCTTCAGCTGCATCAGCTTCGAATTTTATCCGCTCAAGCATCGATCTCTTTTCCCCAGCTGAGGCCTTCCCAGCTACCAGCCATGCATCAAGCTCAGTTGTTATACTCAATGTGGCGCTCTCAAGAGCCCTAGCTGAGATATCGTAGAGGCTCAACTGACGACCATGACTAGCACATTGCAGAGCAATCTGCCAGCCTAGAGTACCAGCCCCGTAGACACAGACCCGTTCAAGATTTCTCATAGTTATCACGAGGTTCAACGAAATATTAAAGTCATAAGGATCCAGTGCTTATTATCCTCCTTCTATCGCACGCACAAACGACGTTACGGAAAAGTTAAGGCTGTAGTGAAACAAAACTTCGCCTAGATGTAAAAATCATGATAAACTGGAACCTTGTCAAAAAAATGACGTTATGGGATTATGAAGAGCTAATCAATGAAATAGGTGAGGTCTTTTCTTACAGTTTCATTCAAGAAAATTACAACCACAACATGAAGGAAGCAACTAGCTACTTAGAAGAACTTCTTGGATACGACCCAAAACATGAAAAATATATTAGTAGAATTGCCAACGTATTCACGATTCTGGATGGCTTAAAAGTCGACACCTACGCAGACTTGATTAATAGAATAGAAACCAAAGAGAAATGCGAGGATTTTCTTAGAAAGACAAAATTACCATTCGAGGAATTGTTACTCATCCTCAACCATATTTTTCGCTGGGTATTTCCTCACCGCCTTTATTTGAGGGAATTGATAGACACGGAGAACGAATGTCACAAAACATACATAGAGAAATTGAGAAATCGCAGAATAAGATTTAACTTGGATATTTTGGAAAACGGGAGAACTCGAGAAGGCAGAGAGAAGCTCTTTAAAGACACCGAGATTCTAGAATCGTTTATCCTCATTTTCGTGAACCTAGCAGACATGAGTCGTCTACCTTATAGCAATAGGAAAACCGTGAAGCATCTTCAGGCTGGTGGATATGACAGTGTCGCCAAACTTGCCCAGACTGATCCTGAGACAATTGTAGAAGATATGAGCTCATGCTTTGAGAAAATAGGTATAAAACTCTCTGGGTTCATTGATTTGAAAGGAATAGCACAATGGGCACGAACCATGCCAGTTGTAGTTGAGTACTAGCTTTTCTCTCACGCGTTTTTAGTTACCTAGATAATTTATAGTCAATCTAACTCTTGTTTAATTGGTCTAATTCATGGTTGAAATCGACGAGTTCAAGGAAAAAACCGGGGTGACTCTTCATGAGCAGTACATGAAGTATCACCCTCAGATCCTTTCAGACTTCGAGGAGGAGATGCCGCGGATCTGGGGGAAGAAGTGGAAAGCCAACACCCTGATAGGGAAACTCCGCACCGTGCTTCTACACAGACCAGGGAAAGAATTCCTAAGCGTAGGAAAGCCCACGCCATGGCCTCCTCACGACTCAAGCCTCTCAGCCTGGAGGATGAGCTACAAGCAAAGCGACCTCACTGAACTAACCAGGGACTACGAGAGGCTCGCTAGAGCATACAGGGATGAGGGAGTAGAAGTCGTTGAGAGGAAGCCCGACCCGAACAACCCCCCGTACCAGGTGAAAGCGATCTACACCGACGACGTCTGTCACCCAGCTGTCTACGGCCAAGTCATACTGAGAATGTACGACAACATAAGAAAGGGTGAGGAACTACCTACCTATCAGACATTAGCTGAGGTAGGCTGTCCCGTCGTCGGCATGATTACAGGGAAGGGAATGGCTGAGGGGGGAAACATCGGGTGGCTCGACGAGAAGCACCTCTACGCCGCGGTTCACTATCCCCGTGGTAACACAATGGAGCCAGAGCTTTGGAGGGCAAACGACTGGGGTCACGAGCAACTCAAGCGAATAATCCACATGCAAGACCCTGAGGTAGACGTTAGAATTTATCCAGGTTATGGCCCCCGCCCACAACTAACTCACTATAGCATGATCGACAGACACACATCGGTTGCGAATCCGAAGTGGCTTGACAAATACCTGCTCGACTGGCTTAGAAGCGAGATGGATTGGAAGTTCGTCATCCCCCCCAACGAGCTCTGCAGGGTTGATCAGGGTATGCCAGTTGGGCCCGAGACCGGCGTTGTGCTAGAGCCCATGAAGATCATGGTTCCGTCTGGAGAACCTAAGGCAACTAAATGGCTCGAGAAGAATGGTGTTGAGGTAATTGAGGTCGACATCCCGACCCTCGTCGGTCCGAGGAATAGCGGTTCTATCCACTGCGCCGCAGGGTCACTAAGGAGAGACCCCGAGCCCAAAACGTAGAACCCTCCAGACGGCACTCCTATAGCTAATCGTACGCATGAATTTATTGTAAACCGCGATACAATCCAAGTTTCTTAGCAAATTCAACCACCCTCAAATATTCATCTTGGGTTGGTCTCCTACTCAACTCCGTATATTCAGAAGCCTTCCCACAAGGTCTATACTGAGCCATAATATTGACGTAGCAATCCTTCGAAACCTCCCTAGTTATAAATTCAAGGATCTTCTCACTGCCTGCGAGACTATTTGGCAACACCAGGTGCCTAATCAACAAGCCCCTATACGCGACACCCCTACCATTTACCTTTAAGTCCCCTACCTGACGCTGCATCTCCAAAATAGCCTCCTTGGAACGCTCGAAGTAATCCGGTGCAGTAGAGTATCTCTCCGCTGGCTCAGTCTCGCTATATTTCATATCTGGCATGTAAATGTCAACAAAACCCTCAAGTAATTTAATCACCTCAACGTTCTCGTAGCCCCCACAGTTCCATACAATTGGAATCTTCAAACCTATTCTCCTTGCAACTGTTATCACTTGAACTAGCTGTGGAGCGAAATGAGTTGGGGTTACAAGGTTGATGTTATGACAACCCCTCTCCTGTAGGCCGAGCATAATGTCCATAGCTTTAGCATTAGAGACCTCTTCACCATAACCAAGTTGGCTAATATCATAGTTTTGACAATATACACATTGAAGATTGCAGTTAGTCATGAAGACAGTGCCAGACCCATGGCTGCCAATCAGCTCAGGCTCCTCCCCAAAGTGTGGGCCATAACTTGAGATAACTAGTTCACTTCCAGACCTACAGTAACCTCTCTCCCCTCTCAATCTATTTACCCTACACTTTCTTGGGCAAAGTTCACAAGATTCAAGTATCTTAACGAGCTTAATGGTTCTGCTATTTGATTCAGATCGAGAGTTCACAGCCTGCTCTAGATCCATTGATATCGCGAAATGTTATAAATCCAGCCAAAGAGCCCAATATGCAGGTGCACACGCATACTCGGTCGTAAAAACTATCGAAAAAAAATTAGCCTAGGGATTTGATTTGTCTCGAAAAATCATCACGGTACCTATTAGTGACAAGTGGTGCAGACAATGTCGTAGCTCTAAGAATTCTTGCCATAAAGATGAAGGTAACTGGTGCAACAAGTTTGATCCAATTAATACCTTAGCAAGGAAGCATTTCAGAGAACGTAGTGGTTTAGAGTAAATCGAATGCTAAACCATTAATAAAGATATTATGAGCGCGCGAGCAGTAAGGATCGGAAAGATGTATTACACTGCGCCCTCTGTAATGGTGAAACAAAAGTTAATGCGAAGATGCATCGCGGTTATGAGTACAGGAACTCTCAACCTTATTCGTTAACCCACTTGTACTCGGTATGATCCCGAATAACTCGACCAAGGCTACCTGGTATGTGAGGCACGAATAAGTGCATACCTCGCTTATAGGACTCCTCGAGAAGATTCCTCCTACTCTCTATTGCAGCTGAGCGATCGGTTTCGAATTCAGGAATCCAATCAACATGGTCGACGTGGGCTTTATGGATTATGAGGTCAGACGTATATAGAAGGGTCTCTCCACCTGACGACGCCTCCGCTACCATGATACCTGGTGTGTGACCTGGTGCAAGTTTGACAGTTATTCCAGGGCTCACCTCGGTAGTGTCGATGACGAATCTCACCCTATCACTGATGATATTTAGGTAATTCAGAGCCCAGTCTTTAACAGTGGCTCGAATGTGCTCTGCCTCTTTGAGACTCATCACATACTCAGCATTGGGGAATGTAGCCTCGCTTCCTATCACAGCGCCGCCAAAATGATCCCAGTGACAATGCGTGATGATCACTGTGTCAATGTCACTTATACTAAACCCGACTTTTGCGAGGTTATTAAGAAGGAGTCCCGCAGGCTCTTCTAAGTGCTTCTCGTTCTCTGCCCTATCACCGCAACCAGTGTCCAATAATGTGACGTGATCATATCCCTCTAAGAGTAGGTAGTTGAAGGGTAAAACGGTTAATGAGTCGAACCCCCCGTAAGGTCTTAAATAGTCATTAAATTCGTCCTCAGGGACATCGCCGAATATGAACTTCCTTGGTGAACCACTGGTCATAGATCCAATGGATCGGGAGCCATCGCTTAGCACTCGACACTGGAACTCACCAATCTTGAAAACCATTCTATGAAAATCTCCATATCGCGTGCGTATTAACGCCTAGCAAAGAATAATATATATCATGTTACTCTCTTCAAAATGGTGTAAAAGATGTCGAACATATTTGGCAAGTTAAAGAGCGGAGCCGGGAAGGTAGCCCAAGAGGCTAAAGAGGCTGCACAAGTAAAGAAGATCGAACTAGATATTGGTGGGCTCAAAAAACAGATTGAGACTCAGTACCATCAACTGGGAGAAATGGCCTACCAGAGTCAAATAAATAATACACCTTTAAACCCAGAGTCTGCGAACATAATTTCCAAAGTCACCAACTTGTTTGAGCAGATACGCCTCAAAGAGGAGGATATAAAGAAACTCAATTTAAATATACCAGAGGCTCAAACCTCAACCCAAGCCCCCCCGCTATCGCTGAAGAAAGTTTGCACTAATTGCGGAAAAGAGAACGACCCCAACGTTAAGTTCTGCTCCGAGTGCGGTACGAAGCTGCCTTAAAACCCTAACAAGGTTTACCACTTGAGTGGGCATTTACGAAAAAAAATGCCTCTTATCTTTCATTCTTAACGATGAATATTATGGGTATACGCGCGGTAGTTAGTCCATTTAGGCTTATGTGGGATACTCGACATCCAACAGGATAACTGATGAAGATAGCTCAATAGAGTGGAATTCTATAAAATCGATATTAAAAACAGGTATAAGGCATCAGTTCTTTTTGGCTCTTGTCTGCGTCATTATCTTTATAATATCTCTATGCCTAAGCCTGTAATCCTTAGGTAAACGAAGCCCAGTCTTAGCATCTAGCGCGAGAATATACTGCTCAACTAATCTTGAGTGCACCTCACCCGCTAGGTCCATAGGAGTTGATCCGTCAGCGAGTAGATGCGCGTGGGGGAGCACATTCCCATGATTATCACTGAACGTGGACTCGTTTGCAACAGGATAAACCATGTTCATCTTCAAAAGTTTAAAGACAACAGCGTTTAGAGCCTGCTGAATACCTGTCCTCATCCACTTAGCCATAACCCGTCTATCTACATACTCTAGGGCTTTAGACTGCTCTGGAGTAAGTTTAGCGCCTTCGACGACTGTGAATTTTTCACTTCCAGGCGTATAATTAAGGAGACCCGCCTTCTGAGCCCTCCTGAGGGCGAGTTCAGCCTCCGCAGAACAGGCTGTAACGAGCCCATTGCTAAAATACTGACTTAGCTTCTCATAGTTTTCTTCTGCCAGGTACAGATCCATCTTGTTAGCCACAATCATGGACGGCTTGATCAGTGGTAGTAAATCCCTCACGAATCTAGCGATCTCCGCCTTACCCCAGTTCTCAAAGTTGATTTCATCAAGCTCAGCTACCTTAATGGCCTCCTTAATAGCAGGAGGCTTCACCTTAATACCGGCTATAGCAAGCGAGATGGCCTCCTCAAGGGGTAGATGCGCTGCTTCTCTGGCTATTAACTGCATATTACTATAAACTATATTCGAGACCCATCTCTCTATCTCAAACTCGATATCGAGAACGTCTTGAAGTGGGTTACCTGCACCGGGCTTCGTAATCTTACCTTCATCATCGACAGACCCAGAAGCGTCGACAACGTGTATCAGAGCATCAGCTTGACCAATAGCGGATAGGAATTTATTGCCTAATCCCTTGCCTATCCAGGCATCTTTTATGAGGCCGGGCACATCGATGATTTTAAGAGGAATGTATCTCCAGCCGTCGATGCAAGTAGACTCCTGGGGATTATCTTTCAAGCCAAGCTCCCGGCAGACGCAGACATCGGAAGCATATGCCGTACCCACATTGGGCTCAATTGTTGTGAAGGAATAGTTAGATATCTTTGCATCCAGCAGTGTAGCTGCATTAAAGAAGGTAGTTTTACCAACATTCGTCTTACCTACGATCGCAATTGTGAGCAACTAAAACCCCCAGCTAATTTGAGGGTGCTATATTATTTAGATATTTACATATTAGCATTGTCTACCAAGCATA
>JBGPRA010000018.1:0-21287 GCA_041489375.1 Bathyarchaeia archaeon
GGCCGAGCCCTCCGCTGGTGATGATGAGGCTACAGCCATCAACCGCTGCTCTGTTGATGGCTTTTGCTATCTCGGAGATGTCGTCCCTTACCGTGATGACCTCCTTAACCATCAGTCCAAGTGGTTTTAGGCGCTCGATCATCCACCTCGTATTGGTGTCGAGGATTATGCCGTCGAGTATCTCGTTGCCGACTGTGATTATAGCGACTTGGCTTGTCAATTCGCTATATGGTAAAAGGCGAGGCGTAAATGAGTTTGCCTAGGTACTGAGGAAATGCGCTAGCTTTAGGAAGAGAACTCCGAGGTCCTCCTCGACTTTACTCATATCAGTCAACAGCGATTCCCCGCCTCAGGTATGGTGCCTCAAAAGGTAAATCAGTCTGTCGGGATGCAAAGATTTGACTCGTAGGAGACAATGGTTTGGGTTTAGGTGCTCCACAACGAAGGTTTTATTACACCGATTAGTTAATTAACAATATTAAATAACCCTTATTTTAGATGAAAAAGGTTAAAAGCGGTGATTTGCCTCAATCTGTTGGTTTCAGGTGAGGTGGGATGGGCTGCACTGTTGTTGTTGACGGATTCTATGGAGATACGGGCAAGGGGAAGATCGTCTCCTACCTAGCTGTAGCGGACGACGTTGCTGTCGTGGTGAGGGCGGGTGTGGGTCCCAATGCGGGCCACACTGTCGTTAAGGGCGGTAAGAGTTACAAGCTCAGAATGGTGCCCTGCGGGTTTGTTAACCCCCGGGCACAGATGCTCATAGGGCCAGGCGTCCTCGTCAACCCAGAGCTCGTCATGAAGGAGGTCGCGGAGACCGGGATCGAGAAGCGCTTCGGAATTGATCCCCAATGTGCTATCATCGAACATAAGCACATACTTATCGACCAGAGTGACAGCAACCTCAAGAACACTGTAAAGACAACAGGCACTGGAACGGGCCCCTGTAACGCGGACCGAGTCATGCGTATAGCTAAGATGGCTCGTGAGATACCCGAGCTCAAGAAATACCTCGCGGATGTCCCAGCAATAGCTAACAAGGCTCTCGATGACGACAGGGGCCTTCTAATTGAGGGCACACAGGGGACATTCATCAGCCTCTACTATGGTCAGTACCCCTACGTCACAAGTAAGGACGTCTGCGCTGCCGCTGCCTGCAGCGACGTCGGAGTAGGCCCTACACGCGTCACCGATGTGGCGATGGTGCTGAAGAGCTATGTGACCCGTGTCGGTGGGGGTGAACTCAATGGAGAGATCAGCCAAGAGGAAGCGAAGATAAGGGGATGGGATGAGTATGGGACCGTCACGGGCCGCCAAAGACGCGCTGCACCATTCGATTATAACCTCGCCCGACGTGCGAAGATGATAAATGGCGCAACCATGATTGCCCTGACTAAGCTAGATGTTATTTACCCCGACTGCCGGGGCGCAAAAGAGTACGCTGAACTCGGCGCGGATACAAAGAAGTTCGTGAAGAAGATCGAGGACGAGGTTAAGGTGCCAGTCTCTCTAATTGGGACGGGTCCCAGTGTCGACGAGCTCATAGACATGCGTTAGCGTCTGAAGAATCCCTTCTTCTGTGTTTCTGTGGCAAGTTCTTTCCCGAGTTCTTCCATGAGCTCGCGTTGGCGTCCTGTCATCCTCTCAGGAACTCTGACGGTGACGTGTACTAAGTGGTCTCCTTTGCCGTAGCGGCTAGGCATCCCCCTGCCCTTAAGCCTGATAATATCTCCGCTTTGGGTTCCTGTGGGAACCTTGATCCTCTCCTCGCCTCCAATGACTGGGACGGTAATCTCAGCTCCGAGGGCGGCTTGGGCGACGTTTATCTCAGCTTCGTAGATTATATCAGCTCCCTTGCGTAGGAGGTAGGGGTGGGGTTTGATCTTAACTCCTACAAAGAGATCCCCAGATGGTCCGCCATATAGGCCAGCGTCTCCCTGCCCACGTAAAGTTAGGTACATCTCCTCGTCTATACCTGCAGGTATCTTGACGTCGATCTTCCTTCGCGTCTCCTCGACGCCCTCGCCGCGACACTTGCTGCAGGGTTTCTCAGCGGTACGTCCCCTGCCTTGGCAGCGGTCGCAGGTGGTGACGGTAACCATTCTGCCGAACGGGCTGGCTACGCTTCTCTGTATCTGACCGCTGCCTCCACATTTAGGGCAAGTGATGACGTTTGTGCCTGGATCGGCGCCATTGCCTCCGCAACGGCTACACTTCTCCAACCTATTGAGGTTAAGCTCGATAGTGGCACCGGCTGCTGCCTGCTCCAGGGTAATCTCTACGGCGGTTTCGAGGTCTCTGCCCTTCTGGGGGCCACCGCGCTGGCGCTGGAAGCCACCAAATCCACCCCCGAAGCCCCCGCCGAAGGTGCCACCGAAGAAGGTCCTGAGTATGTCCTCCATATCGATGCCAAAGCCACTGAAGTCGGCGCCTCGGAAGATATCCTCCTGGCTATAAGCACCGCTTATGCCAGCGTGGCCGTAGGCATCGTATTTCTGCTTTTTCTCAGGGTCGCTGAGGACGGCATAGGCCTCACTTATCTCCTTGAATTTTTCCTCGGAGGCGGGATCCTTATTCCGGTCTGGATGGAGGTCGAAGGCGAGTTTCCTGAAGGCCTTCTTAATCTCATCTGGAGACGCGTTCTTGTTTAGGCCGAGTACCTCGTAGTAGTCGCGCTTCGTAGCCAAACGTGTCCCCCGGGTGCTAAGACTTCTCCGAAGAGGAGTACTTAAAAACGTTACCTAAAAGTCGTAAGCTGGTCGGAGGGCCTTAAGAGAACCTAAAGCATGCTAGCATCCTTTAACCTATCGTCGCGTACGCGCGTGTCCAAGCACTCAGGAGGGTTCAAGGTCTTCTCGAGTTCGATGAGTACCTTGATCATCGGGTCGAAAGCGTCGAGCTTGTTCTAGCTTGCCATAGAGTTACAGTTATTATTAGTCTAATTATGGTAGAAATATGTCGTAATCCTATATGGATCGGTGGATAAACAGGTCTACTGCTTCTTGTCCTCGTCGACGACTTTGTACTCGGCATCGACTGTCTTCTTGCCTTGGTCCGGTTGAGGTTCTTCGCTAGACGGTGCCTGTTCGGGGCCAGCCTGCTGCTGAGCTGACGCGGTCTGTTTATAGATCTCTGCACCTGCTTCCTGGATAATCTTAGTTAGCTCGTCGGATTTGGTCTTGATGGCATCGATATCGGTGCCCTTAAGTGCCTCCTTTAGGGTGTTGAGGCTTTCACTGATCCTGTTCTTGAGATCGCTGGGTAATTTGTCACCTATGTCGGTCAGGGTCTTCTCTGTGGTGTATGTAACGCTGTCTGCGTTGTTTCGTATCTCGGCGTCCTCACGTGCCTTCTTGTCGGCCTCAGCGTACTTCTCGGCCTCCTCCATCATGCGATCCTTCTCACGCTGGTTGAGCTTTGTCGAGGCCTGGATGGTGATGCCCATCTTCTTTCCTGTGCCGAGATCCTTGGCTGAGACGTTGAGTACTCCGTCTGTGTTTATGTCGAAGGTGACCTCGATCTGAGGTACACCACGTGGGGAAGGAGGGATACCGGTTAGATCGAAGCGACCTAGGCTTATGTTGTCTTTTGCCATGGCGCGCTCCCCCTGGAGGACGTGGATCGTTACAGCGGTCTGCATGTCGGCGGCGGTACTGAAAGTCTGCGTCTGTTTCGTCGGGATGGTTGTGTTGCGTTCGAGAACCTTGGTCAAGACCCCTCCCAGAGTCTCGACCCCAAGGCTCAAGGGCGTGACGTCGAGGAGAACTATGTCGCTGATCTCACCGGCGATGATAGCACCTTGGATGGCTGCTCCCATAGCTACGCATTCCATGGGGTCTAACCCTCTCTCCGGTTTTTTGCCTATTGTCTCTTCCACGGTCTGTTGGACGAGGGGCATCTTGGTCATGCCACCAAATAGGATAATCTTGTCAATTTTTTCCTTGGTGATCTTAGCGTCCTCGATCGTGCGGTTTATGGGTGCCTTGATGCGCTCGATTATAGGGCGTGCTATCTGTTCGAGCTTAGCGCGACTCAGGGCGATGTGCATATTCTTCGGACCTTTTGCGCCCATGGCGATATAGGGGAGGTCGATGTCTGTGTTGATGACGCCACTCAACTCGATCTTCGCCGTCTCCGCCGCCTCCTTGAGCCTCGCCATGGCCTTGAGGTCGGATCGGAGGTCAATACCATCACTTCTACGGAACTCGTCGACGAGATAGTCCATTATCGCCTTGTCGATATCTGCACCGCCAGTCTGTGTATCACCGCTTGTGCTAAGGACCTCGAAGACGCCACCACCAAAGTCCATAACAGTTGTGTCATTCGTCCCTCCGCCGAAGCTAAATACAAGGATCTTGAGTTCCTTGTCGGCCTTGTCTACGCCATAAGCGAGGGCAGCAGCAGTGGGCTCGTTTACAATGCGAGTCACCTTGAGACCGGCGATCTCTCCGGCGTCGATTGTTGCTTGGCGCTGGTTATCATTAAAGTGGGCGGGGACGGTGATGACGGCCTTAGTGACTTTCTCACCTAGGAATGTCTCAGAGTCTCTGAGTATCTTCTGAAGTATGAAGGCGCTGATCTGCTGGGGTGTATAGTCCTTACCATGCAGGGTGATGGTTTTGCTTGTGCCCATGAGACGTTTTGCTTCGCGGACGGTGCCCTCAGGGTTGGTCACAGCCTGGCGGCGTGCTGGTTCTCCAACGAGGAGTTGACCATCTTTAGTGAATGCGACGACGCTCGGAAACATCTTTCCCGCGACAGTTGGACCTTCTGCGCTGGGGATTATAACGGGTTTACCGCCCATGACTACAGCCGCAGCGCTATTCGTAGTGCCTAGATCAATTCCTATGATCTTTTCACGTTTCTCTGACATTGTCTTTTTCCTCTTTTTTAACCGGTGCCTTCGCGACCTTGACCATGGCGGCGCGTAGTACCTTGTCCTTGTAGGAGTAACCGCTCCTTATTTCCTCTATTATTTACCAGCGGGGCAGCCTTCCTCCTCAATTTCGAGGACGGCCTCGTGGTGGTAAGGGTCGAAGGGCTTACCCTGACACTCCATGGGAGTGACTCCCTCGGATTGGAGGAGCTTTAGAAGCTTATTATTGATCATGGCTATGGCATCGTTCTTTGTAGTACTCGCGACGAGGGAGAGTTCGTCAGCGAGAATGATTAACTGCCCAAGAATTCTTGCGTTATTCCTATCTGTGGCTTCCTCGATACGTCTCTGGATCTGTTTCTGCAGGTTGTCAAGGTCCGCCTTGGTGTACTTTAGTTGGTTGAGGTAGGTGTCAGCCTGAGTCCGAGCTTCGGCGAGCTGCCTCTCCAGTTCGGCTATCTTCTCATCGGACCGCCGTTTTGGCTTGGTCTGTGGATCCGGGCTCATTTCGTTAGGTGAGAATGGTGGACTACTTATTTTTCTTTGCGGATGGGTTTATCTCCAAGTGCTCAGTAACCGGTCTCTATTCAGCAATATCCGCGATGGTGTAAGGGAAGATACGTAAGAGATCGCAGGTTTTCATCTCTATACCGTACAAGTGGTGTCCGGAGCCGAAGTTGACATGCTTGAGTGCTGTAATATGTGTGTCGACTATGAGGGGAATGCGAAGAGTTAAGGGGCAGACAGCTCCTGGGTCGACGTTAGCGGAGTCTCGGACCTCAGCGGGATTAGCGATCCTAAGATTCTTGCCCGTTAGCCTCCTCGTCTTGATTACATCGACACGGTCTTTGCCCACAAGAAAGAAGGCGAAACGGCCTCCCTCCCCGTCTCTCATGATGACCGTCTTACAAATCTCCTCGACGTTGATGTTACCCTTACTATAACGGGCAACGTCAGCGACGGTCATAGCGCGGCCAGTCAGTTCTATTAGACGGTATTTTATGCCCTTCTCGGTTAGAAGCCGTTCGACTTCAAGCATTGATGTGGCTATAGAGTAGATCAGATAAATAGACGATGGTCATACTTGCGTGCATGAAAGCTTCATAGTTTCTCTTTGAGCTTATCAATCGCTCTGTCTACCTGCTCAACGCTGGTTCCTATATAGTTATGAGGATTGAGCCACTCGTCCATATCAGCGGAGGTGATGAGGCGCGTGGCTTCTTCGTCCTCCTCCATAACCTGTCTGAGGGGGCGTTTCTCCTTCCACGCCTTGAGGGCGAGGCGTCGCATAAGCTCGTGCCCCTCCTGCCTTCCCACACCCTTCGCAACGAGCTCAATCATCACCCTCTCTGTAAGGATAATCCCCAGAGTCATGTTCAGGTTCCTCTCGATGTTTTCGGAGTCGATGCTCAGTCCCTTGACTATCCCCGTCATCTGGCGAAGGATGTAGTCGGTCAGAATAAAGCCCTCAGGGATGTTGATCCTCTCCACCCCACTATTGCTGATGTCCCGCTCATGCTCTAGTGCGATGGACTCGAGGCTCGCGTTCACGCTCCCACGGATGACCCTCGCCAAGCCGCATATGCGCTCGGTGTTGCTCGGGTTCAGCTTCTGTGGCATTGTGCTACTCGGGCTTCTGACAGGCTCGCTGATCTCAGAAATCTCCGTTCTCTGGAGGTTACGTATTTCTCTCCCCATTTTATCGAGGGTCCCCGCTATGAGGGCTAGGAGGCACTGGAGCTCCGCGTGGCGGTCCCTCTGGACTATCTGGTTCGTAACGAGGGCGGGCTCAAGTTTGAGGCGTTCCATTGTGATGCGTTGAACTTCGAAGCCTTTCTTCCCGAAGCTCGCCATTGTCCCCACGGCGCCACTCATCTTCCCCACCTCAACTCGCCTCCGCGTCTCGGATAGTCTGTCGAGGTGTCGCCCCACCTCAGCTGCCCAGAGTACGAACTTCATCCCATAGGTCATCGGGAGCGCGTGCTGCCCGTGGGTCCGCCCTATGCAGACAGTCTCTCTGTGCTCCAATCCCTTATCAAGCAGGACCCTAAGCAGCGACTTAAGATCGCCCTCGATTATGTCCATGGCCATCCTGAGCTGGAGGGCAAGCGCAGTGTCCTCCGTGTCGTAGCTCGTTGCCCCTAGGTGGATGTAGCCCCCCGCGTTCCCCTCGCAGACCTCTTGTAGCGCGTACACCATCGCTAGGAGGTCATGCTTAGTCTTCTCCTCGATCTCTTTGACCCGCTCTACCTTAACTATATCGACCTTCGCCTTCTTCTCTATCTCCTTCGCCGCTGCCTTCGGGATCGTCCCCAACTCAGCGTGCGCCCAAGCCAGAGCGACCTCGACGTCGAGCCAGCTCTGCAGCTTCGCCTCCTCGGTGAAGACACAGTACATCTCGGGATAACGGTACCGGAACTCTATTGGATGAACGGGCAACGCGATCAAACTTGATAAGCTCTAGTGGGTGGATAAGCGTTGAGACACAAAGCCAGATCAATGCGTCCAAAATCTTAAGCCATAAGACACAGTAAACCGAGTAGACAAGATGAAGGACCTTAAGGTAAGCCTGGAGAATCGCCCCGGTACCCTAGCCGACCTCAGTGAGGCTCTCGGTAAGGCAGGTGTCAACATAGAGGGCATCTGTGGCTTTGCCCATGAGGATAGGGAAAGTGAGGATAGGGGATTCATCACTCATATAGCCCACATACTAGTCGATGACTCCGCATCAGCTAAGAGAGTGCTAAAGTCCGCAGGTATAAAGGTCGAAGACGAGCGCGAGGCCCTCGTCATAGACGTCAAGGATCGCCCCGGCGAACTCGCTATGGTCACACGCCGAATATCCGATGCAGGTATAAACATCGAGTACTTTTACACTGCCACCCGCACACGCATGGTCCTCGGCGTCACTGACCCAAAGAATGCCCGCACCCTCCTCGGAGTAAGGTTCGCTCCCGCATAGCACACTGGATGTACCCTTTTATACCACCATAAATAGCCTAGTCTCTGTAAAGAGCGGGGTAACTTCGTTGAGCGCCGGCTTAAGCATCGTCATCTGTATAAAACAGGTTCCCGAGACAACTGAGGTAGAGTTCGACAAGGAGACGGGCCGCCTTAAACGCGAGGGCGTCGCCGCCGTCATAAATCCTTTCGATGAGTTCGCTATAGAGACCGGCCTTCGCCTAAAGGAGAAACATGGCGGTAAGGTCAAGGCCATCAGTATGGGTCCACCCATGGCGGAGCAGGCTCTACGTGATGCAATAGCTATGGGATGCGACGAGGGGATCCTGGTCAGCGACCGCGTCTTCGGTGGTGCCGACACCTGGGCTACGAGCCTCACCCTCGCTAAGAGCATAAAACTCACAGGTCCTCATGATATAATAATCTGCGGCCTAAAGACCACAGATGGCGACACTGGTCAGACCGGCCCCGAGATGGCGGAGCACCTCGGAGAACCCTGCATAAGTTACGTCAGCCAGATAATCGACATTAAGGATGGGAAGGTCACACTCAAGCGCAACCTCGACGACGGTGTAGAAACCCTCGAGGCGCCGCTCCCCCTTATCATCACTGTATCTAAAGATGTGGGGCAACCCCGCCTCGCCACCCTTCGCGGTCGCTTAGCAGCTAAGAAAGCCATCATCAAAAAGATAACTAACAATGAGATGGGGATGAATCCTAAAGAACTCGGCCTCGACGGTAGCTATACACGAGTTACCAAGATATTCACCCCGGAGCCCCACACAGGTGGTGAGGTTATAGAGGGCACAGCCGACCAGCTCGCGGATGCTATCTACAGAAAGCTCCAGGAGGTCAAGGTAGTATGAGTAACAAGCCAGTCAATGTCAGCGAGGCCTGTACGGGCTGCAGCTTATGTGTTACTGCCTGCCCCTTTGGCGCAATAACCATCACTAACAACAAGGCAGAGATCAACAACGCCTGTAGAGTATGCGGAGCCTGTGAACCCATCTGTCCAGTAAAGGCTATCACCATTAAGAAGAGTGACACCCTCCAGAATTTCGCTGACTGGCGAGGGATCCTCGTCTACGCCGAGCAACGCGACGGCAAAGTCCACCCTGTCGCTTACGAGCTGCTCGGAAAGGGTAAAGAACTCGCCACCACATTGAGCGAGCCCATCTATGCAGTCGTAATCGGTAGTGGATTATCTAAGGCAGCAGAGGAACTTATAAAACGTGGAGCCGACAAAGTTTTCGTCTATGACCACCCCGTCCTCGCCACCTACCGTGACGATCCCTACTCCCAGATTCTTGCCGAGGCTACCCAAGAACTCAAACCCAGTATCTTCCTAATCGGAGCTACTTCAATTGGCCGAACACTAGGCCCACGTGTCGCATCCAAGCTCCGAACTGGACTAACCGCTGACTGCACTGGTCTGGACATCGACCAGGAGACGAGGCTACTCCTTCAGACCCGCCCAGCTTATGGTGGAAATATCATGGCGACTATCTATACCCAGAACAGCCGTCCCCAGATGGCTACTGTTCGTTACAAGGTAATGACAGAGGCACAGCCAGACCCCGCCCGCAGTGGGGAGATAGTCAACAAGCTAGTTGACCCCGCCCGAATCCAGGATCGTGTCAAGGTCCTCGCTTTTGAGGCCGCAAAGGAGCAGGTCAACATAGTAGACGCCGATATAGTGGTCAGTGGAGGAAAGGGGCTTGGCGAGCCAAAGGGCTTCGAACTAGTGAAGCAACTTGCGGACGCCCTAGGCGGAGCCGTCGGAGCAAGCCGCCCAACCGTAGACGAGGGGTGGATTGAGTACCGCCACCAGGTTGGACTCAGCGGACGAACCGTGCGGCCAAAACTCTACCTCGCCTGCGGTATAAGCGGATCTGTCCAGCACCAAGCAGGCATGAAGACCAGCGACGTAATCATCGCCATAAACAAGGATAAAGAGGCCCCTATATGCCGCATAAGTACCCTCGCCGCTATCGGAGACCTTTATGAAGTTGTCCCACGCCTCATAGAGAGGATCAAGGAGCAGAAGACCCGTGGCTAACTATAGGAAGGTTGACGAGGGTATCATACGTAGACTAGAGGCCATAGTGGGCGCTAAGAACATCTCAATAACCGGTGAGGACGTCGAAAAGGCCTCAGTCGACGAGAGCCCACTCGAACCCCACCCACCAGAGATCGTCGTCAAGCCCGCTAACACCGCAGAAGTCTCCGCCATAATGAAGATCGCCTATGAGGAGACGATCCCTGTCGTAGCCCAGGGCGGACGAACCGGCCTCAGCGGTGGGAGCCACCCAGTCCGCGGTGGTATCGCTCTCAGCCTAGAGCGTATGAACAAGATCCTCGAGATCGATGAAGACAATCTGACCTGCACCACTGAGCCCACCGCTCTCATAAGCGAGGTCCATGAGGCTACGGAAAAGGTGGGGCTCTACTACCCACCCGACCCCGGACAGGAAAGCGGCAGCATAGGGGGCAACATAAACACGAACGCAGGTGGGATGAGAGCCGCTAAGTACGGCGTCACACGCGATTACATCCTGGCCCTAGAGGTTGTACTACCCACTGGAGAGATCGTCAATATGGGCGGCAAGAACGTTAAGGACACCACTGGCTTCAGCCTCATCGACATCATGATAGGCTCCGAGGGAACTCTCGGAGTCGTTACTAAAGCTATCCTCCGACTCGTCCCAAAGCCCAAGCTCACAGCACTAATCTACGCCCCCTACAACAGCGCTTACGATGCCGCCAAGACCGTCGCCGAGATAGTCAAGCGGAAGACCCAGCCATATGCCCTCGAATACCTCCCACAACACGCCATACTCACAATCGAGAAATACATAGAGCGCAAACTCCCCGACAACACCCATACCGCCTACCTAATGGTCGGTCTCGAGGCTAACAGTGAGGCCGAGCTAGAGAGAATACTCGAGGAAGCGGGCACAGTATGCATGGAGCTTGGCGCCGTTGACGCTTACATCGCCGAGACAGCGGAACAGCAGAGGAGTATCTGGGAAGCGCGGAAGAAGCTCTTCGACGCCTACAAAGCCCTCTACAAGCAGGACGAAGCCGACGTCTGTGTCCCACGCGCCACCATCCCCGCTTTTGTCGAGGAGTGCGAACGTGTCGCAAAACGACGCGAAGTTATAATAGACCCTGTAGGCCACGCAGGCGACGGTAACATACACTGTATGATACTCAGACAGGCACAGAGCGACGAGGAGTGGCCAGTCGTCCTAGAGGCGACCATCGGGGAACTCATCGACCTCAGCCTAAGTATGGGCGGCACCGTCAGTGGAGAGCACGGTCTTGGCTACACTAAGCGCCACTACCTAGAGAGACGCGTCGGTAGGACCCAGGTCGAGATTATGAAGGCAATAAAGCATACCTTCGACCCGAAGAACATCCTCAACCCCGACAAGATCTGGTGCTAGCCCCACGACCTGCGTGTAGGAAAAATTTGTGATGGTTCTTTTAATTAACTACACCAAATAAACAAGGGGATTAAATTATTAAATAAATTAAATTAAGGTATGATCCTCATTTGCATATATTTCTATGTAACCACAAAGACTACATCTTAAACCCTTAATCTTTAACATCTTCTTCTCATCACTTTTGAGGATAAAACCGGTTTTACGTCCTGTTTTCTCCTCCCAATAGGGTCTGCTCGAGGAACTCTGGTAGACGTTTGGGAGAGGGCTACTGGGTATACCCGTCATGTATGCGTTCATCTGATTCGGCATCACCGTATCGCTGTCGAAACGTATCTCCCCATCGATCATAACCCCACCACACTTCGGGCATTTCTCCATAACATTCACCCCTTCAAGTACCTCTTAGACAGTTTCGCTACCATAGTGTAGAGCGGGTCGACTATTTGTGCTATCCTCGCCTTTGCTGCTATGCTGAGGAACATATACGCATCGTCCCTTGACCAGCCGTAGTCGGCGACCATCCATTTGACAAGTTCGCGGAAAGCGAGTCTAGCTGCGTCCTCGAGGGGTTTCGCACTACACACTGTCATGATCTCGTCTTTTGACTCAATCCTCGGCCACGCTATTGTGTAACCCTTCCTAAGGCCAAATCTGAGCTTGACCACAGCGGGTATCTCAATGGCTGATCCCCCTACCTCGCCATCGCCTTGGACAGCGTGAACATCACCCAGTCCGAAGAGCGCGCCAGGTTGGTTTACAGGAAGAATGAGGGTGTTGCCGGGGTGAATGTCTGGGCAGTCCATGTTTCCGCCGTGGGGACCAGGGGTGAGCGTGTTGATGGCTTCGTAAACAGGGGAGTTACCTATAGTGCCTATGAATGGATCAGTGAGAACCTCAATAACTCGCCCCCCATCAGTTTTGTAAAGTACCTTCCCGGCAGTAATCTCACTGATCTTTGTCCTAGGAGTCATGAGATTGAGCCAACCCTCTAAGGAACCAAATCCGGGGTTAATAGTGGTGGCGCCGCTACCTGGGAGCTCTATCTCAAGTATCTCAACCGTGAGGCTGTCGCCGGGTTCGGCGTCCTCGACGTAAATTGGTCCCGTAATTGGGTTGACTGGGACCTTTATCCCCCTCTCCGTGGCCTCTACCCTTGTTTGACCATGTTTAACGCACCCCCCAAAGGCATCCCAAGTTTCTATCTCCACCTCCTCGCCTGGCTTGACAGTGGCGATTGGCTTGTTGAATGGGCTAAGAGTCGACGTGGTTGAGGGCGTGAGCATCTCGAAAGGCGTTTTCTGTATCCTCTTGACCATCGGAATCCAATCTAGATAAGTCACGTCTCCTTTAAACGGTTCCCACCTGGCCACAGTCTCTGAGATAGGAAAGATTAAATGTAGGATACATTGTTCCTTTCATAGCAGTTCAAGAAAAGGTGCATTAGAATGGAGTACATGTACGCCGCTATGCTTCTCCACAGCGCTAAGAAGCCAATCACTGAGGAGGCAGTCACCGCCATCCTCTCCGCCGCCGGTGTCCAAGCCGACGGTGTACGCGTTAAAGCTCTCGTCGCCGCCCTCGCAGAGGTCAACATCGACGAGGCCCTCAAGGCACCGGTATTCACCGCTGCCGCAGCCCCAGCCGCCACCCCAGCAGCTGAGGTCAAGGAGGAAAAGAAGGCAGCCGAGAAGCCAAAGGTCGAGGAGAAGAAGGAAGAGGACCTCCAGGGTCTGGGCGCCCTCTTCGGTTAACCTCCTAAACCTTATTCTATTTCTTCCCCCATTCCAGTTTCCGGAGTCTGTGCATCTTGCAGGTACCCCTAGAGGAGTTTGACCTTCCAAATGCTCACCTCTGACGAAATTCGCAGTCGATACATCGACTACTATATGCAGAGAGGACATACCCTGATTCCATCATCTTCTCTGCTACCTGAAGGCGACGTGACGACCCTTTTCACGGGGTCAGGTATGCAGCCTCTGATCAAGTACTTCCTCGGCGAGCCTCATCCCTGCGGAAGCCGCCTGGTGGACTCCCAGAAATGCTTCAGATCAGAAGACATAGACGAGGTGGGGGACAACAGACACACAACGTTCTTCGAGATGCTGGGTAACTGGTCGCTTGGTGACTACTTTAAGGCGGAGCAGCTTCCATGGGTATTCGATTTTCTTGTGAAGGAGCTGGGGATAGACCCAACCCGACTCTATGTCACAGTCTTTTCCGGGGAGGAGAAGTACGGGATCCCTAAGGACGACGAGTCCGTCGAGATCTGGCGCCGTCTCTTCAAGAAGGTGGGCATTGAGGCGAAAGCTGTTCACATTGGTGAACCCGACAGGGGAAGTGAGGTAGGCATGCGGGGCGGTAGGATATTCTACTATAATAGCAAGAAGAACTGGTGGAGCCGGGCTGGTCCACCTGAGAAGATGCCGGCCCGTGAGCCTGGAGGACCCGACTCGGAGATATTCTACGACTTCGGCACCCTCCACGACCCCAAGTATGGGCCTCACTGCCACCCGAACTGTGAATGCGGCAGGTTCATAGAGATTGGGAACTCGGTGTTCATGGAGTACAATAAGACCGACAACGGGAGGTTCGAGAAGCTGCCCCAGAGGTACGTCGATTTCGGGGGAGGGCTCGAGAGGATAAGTGCGGCGGTTATCAGCAACGCCGACATGTTCGCAATTGACACGCTAAAATGCCTGATCGACGCGCTCCCGGGGGGCGTCGAGGCAATGCGATCCAAGAGGATCATAGCGGACCACACACGCGCGGCCG
Source organism: Bathyarchaeia archaeon (assembly GCA_041489375.1). Classification (GTDB taxonomy): domain Archaea; phylum Thermoproteota; class Bathyarchaeia; order TCS64; family TCS64; genus UBA8941. The sequence continues at coordinate 14,062 of JBGPRA010000018.1, forward strand.
CTTTCCTGATCACCGACAACGTCGAGCCCTCCAATAAGGATCGCGGGTATATGCTCCGCAAGCTCCTCCGGAGGGCGATAATTCATACGAGCATGCTAGCGCGTAGCGGGGATGACGCGAACAACCTGAGCTCGGGCTACGGTAAGACCCTCGAAAGGCTCTTTGGGCTTATATGCGACGAGTACGCGGGGACGTATACGTTGAATAGGGAAAAGATCCTCGCGGTGTTCCGTGGTGAATCCCAGAAGTTCCACAACACCTTCACCTCGGGCATGCGCCGCTTAGAACGCTACGAGACCGTGGACGTGAACACAGCCTTCAAACTCTATGAGAGCTTCGGGCTTCCCTACGAGGTCATAAAGGAGTTCGGGGGTAGCAAGGCAGCCTCACTCACGCGTGAAGCTTTCGAGGAGAGACTCGACGTCCACAGGAAGCTCTCCCGAGCCGGAGCGGAGAAGAAGTTCGGAGGACACGGACTGATTCTCAACACGGGGGAGCTGAAGGCGAAGGATCAGGCGGAGATGGAGAAGGTGACGCGCTTGCACACCGCGACGCACCTGCTGCACGCCGCCCTTCGGGAGGTCCTTGGAGACGAGGTGAAGCAGGCGGGATCAGACATCACCACCGAGCGGGCACGTTTCGACTTCTCCTTCCCCCGGAAGCTGACGGAAGAGGAGATCAAGAAGGTGGAGAATATAGCCAACCAGATCGTCCAGCGGGACCTAAAGGTTGAGTGCCGCGAGATGCCTAGAAGCGAAGCGGAGAAGACTGGGGCACTCTTCTTTTTCAAGGCGAAGTATGGAGACACGGTGAAGGTCTACTACACGGGGGGTAGCTTTGAAGGATCCTTCAGTAAAGAGTTCTGTGGAGGACCTCACGTCGAGCGAACTGGCCTGATTGGCAGGATCCGAATCACGAAGGAGGAGGCGGTCGCCGCAGGGGTCCGTAGAATCAGGGCCACCGTCGATTGATACAGTCTCCCCTTTTCTCGAACAAAACTTATTCTTTAAGAAAAGGACGTCAAGCTAATCGTCTACGGCGACAGGGTGACGTTCGGACTACCCTGTCGCGGTCGGCATGGTCCTCGCTGAGAAGGAGAGCCTCTTAGTCTCCGTCATTTACAGCGAGATAGAGAATAGGATCGTTGTAAAGGTTGGGGGAGCCGCGCAGGCGAAGGGCGTCTACGCGGGTAAGTTGGTCCAGGAGCTCGCAAGGGCGATGTACGGGAGCGGGGGAGGCCAGCAACACTTTGCTCAAGGTGGTGGCGGAAACGCAGTCAAGTTCAAGGCGGTAGGCCCGACCATCCGGAAGGAATTGGAGTCGCAGATTCACTGAAGCGGTTACGCAACTCTTTTTACTCATAACCTTTATTCTGATTGCCACCTAAGGAAGCACAAGGATAGTGGTTACTCCGTATGGTTGACTGGAAGAATTTAGAAAAGAAGTGGCAGGGGCGCTGGGCGGAGGCCGCGGCTTTCGAAATCGACCCCGACCCGGAGAAGCCCAAATACTACCTGACTGTCGCCTATCCATACCCAAACTCGCCTCAGCACATTGGCCACGGGAGGACCTACACCCTGACCGATGTACATGCCCGCTACATGAGGATGAGGGGGTATAACGTACTCTTCCCCATGGCGTGGCACTTCACGGGTACGCCGCTCTTCGCCATGGTGGAGCGGCTCAAGGAACGTGACCCAGGTCTCATAGATACCTTCCTCAACGTCTACGGTATACCCGAGTCGAAGCTTCATGAGTTGGAGACCCCCGTCTCGATGGCGACCTATTTCGTCAACGAGATCAAGGGGGGTATGCAGAAGATCGGCTACAGCATCGACTGGCGCCGACTCTTCACAACCATCGATCCCTACTACAGTAAGTTCATTGAGTGGCAGTTCGCTAAACTGCACCAGAAAGGATACATCACGCAAGGGAGCCACCCAGTTGGGTGGTGTCCACACTGTGGCAACCCCGTCGGGCAACATGACACCATCGGGGATAAGGAGCCCGAGATAGAGGACTTCACCCTGATCAAGTTCCGAAAGGGTGACACGGTCTTCCCCGCGGCGACGTTGCGCCCAGAGACTATCTATGGCGTTACGAATATGTGGCTAAACCCCGACGCCATCTATGTTGAGGCTGAGGTTGATGGTGAGTCCTGGGTAGTAAGCGTCGAAGCGGCGAGGAAGCTGGAGATGCTGGGGCATAGAGTCCGTGTCGTCACCGAGTTTCAGGGTGCTCGCCTGATAGGGCAGACCCTGACGAACCCTGCGACGGGTAAGGAGATAATAATCCTCCCTGCGCCCTTCGTCGATCCGAAGAACGCAACTGGCGTCGTAATGTCGGTCCCAGCCCACGCGCCGTTCGACTACGTTGCTTTGGAGCAGCTGAAGCGCGAAGTCAAGGCAAATCCCGACGCCTACAGAGTAAAGCCCAGCGACGTATCGCAGTTGGAACCGATCAGCGTCATCGACCTGCCAGGCTTCGGGGAGTCCCCAGCTGTCGACATCGTCAAGAAGATGAAGATCAACGACCAGAACAGCCCCGATTTGGAGAAGGCAACTAAGGAGATATACAGCGGGGAGTACCACGGCGGTAGAATGAGGGGTAACACCGGCCAATATGTTGGGCTCAACGTCCCAACGGCGAAGGAGGCGGTGAAGCAGGACCTAATTGCTAATGGAAACGCATCTACGATGTACGAGATGATAGAACCCGTCAAGTGCCGATGCGGAACCGAGATCATTGTTAAGATATTTGAAAACCAATGGTTCATCAACTATGGCGACGAGGCGTGGAAGAAGCTCGCTCGCGAGAACATAGACGAGATGGAGATAGTGCCGAGTGAGCTGAAACAGGAGTTCTTCAACGTCGTCGACTGGCTGAAAGCGAAGGCCTGCGCAAGGAAAGCAGGGATGGGAACGCGCCTACCGTGGGCCCCCGACTGGATAATCGAGTCCCTCTCCGACTCGACCATTTACATGGCCTACTACACTGTCGTCAAGGGGATAAATGAGGTCAAGCCGGAGCCTGAGCAACTGAAGGAAGCCTTCTGGGACTACGTCTTCCTCGGTATAGGCTCCCCTGTGAAAGTCGAGGCAGCCACGGGCATCCCCATGGAGAAGATACAGGAGCTGCACAACGAGTTCAGCTACTTTTATCCATTAGATGCACGCCACAGTGGGAGGGACCTCATCCCGAACCATCTTACCTTCATGATCTTCATCCATGATGCCATCTGGGGGAGGGAGTTCTGGCCTCAGGGCATATTCGTCAACGGCTCAGTCCTCATGGAGGGAGCTAAGATGAGTAAAAGCATGAACAACATCATACCCTTAGTCAACGCTATAGATCGCTTTGGTGCGGACCCGCTTAGGATCAGCCTCATGATCACGGCTGAACCGCTCAAGGACGCCGACTTCAGCCCTGAGCTAGCGAAAAGCATGGTCGGGTTGCTTGAGGGGCTATACGCACGCACACAGAGGATCATCGCTGAGAAAACAAACGGAGACTACGAGTTGCAGGAGATAGATCTCTGGATGCTGAGTAGGCTGCAGAGTCACATCTCCGACGCTAACGAGGCTATGCACGAGTTAAAGGTGAGGAAGACCATTCATGCTGCCACCTACGATCTGGAGGGTGATATGACTTGGTACCTGAAGAGGGTAGCCTTCGACAGGGATCACGCTGAGCGCCGGAAGGCGATTAACCACGTCGAGTGGACGGTGCTGAACACACAGGTCCGGATGCTAGCTCCCTTCACGCCACACCTCTGTGAGGAGATCTGGGAATTGATGGGCAACGAGGGCTTCATCACCTTCGCCCCCTGGCCCGAGATAGACGGCGCGTTAATCAGGGAAGACGCGGAGGAACTGGAGACCATCGTCAAGGCCTGCACCGAGGACGTCTCGAATATCATGAAGGTGACGGGTATCAAGCCAGAGACGATCCACTTCTATACGGCAGACAACTGGAAGTGGAAGATCCTGGCGAAGGCGATGAATATGCAGGCGAAAGGCACGGTGGACATTGGCACACTGATCCGTGAGGCCTTTAAGGACGAGGAGATGAAAACGAAGCAAAAGGAAGTCCCCACATACGCCAGGACCCTCGTGGACGACGTGAAGAAGATACCCGAGGCGACCCTAAAGCTACGCAGGGAGATGGGATTTGTCAACGAGACGAGGCTCCTGCAAGACGCTGAGAGCTTCCTAAGGGCGGAGTTCAGCTGCGACGTCACCGTCTCGGGGGAAAGCGACCCCTGGATCGATGACCCGGCAAAGAGGGCGAGCCGCGCTAAACCTTACCGGCCCGCGATCTACGTCGCCTAGTCCGTTCGATAGAGTGCATTTTTATACGTTTATCTACCATTAATGAGCGTTTTGTAGAATCGTGCCTCTAACAGAGTCTGTTTTCGGATAACATACGAGATAGTTCTGAAGAAGTGATGTATGAAAACCTATGAGGAAAAAACCACTTTTACGTAATGGTTTCGGGGATTTCTACAGGAGCCACGATTGGCACGGCAACGAGCTCACTCTTCCTAACCCCCACATGGCGGAGGGCCGTCACGTTCTTCGCCTGGTTGTAAACGTCGCTGGCTAATTTTCCGAGGACCATCTCGTGAGCGATCTGGTCGAAAGACAGAGTCTTTGCTTTCTCGTCGACTATCGTCTTCATGATGGCGCGTATCTTATGCTCCTGACTCGACTTGATGCGTACCTGCGTCATCGCAGTGACTATGATCTTTACCTTGTAGCCGTCAGTGGTTGTGATTCGATATATCCCATCTATCTTAGTGCTCCTGCGGCGGACGAGGCTACGCAGGTAATCACGTAGATACTCGTGTCCTTTGAAGACCGTGGCTGCCTTGTGGTCCTCGACTCCGGTGACCTGGAAGTACATCTTGATGTACTCCTGGCTGAAGTCACCCGTAATCTGCGCGAGAGTGGTCTCGAAGACGCGGCCGTTGAGGAGCGCTCCCTCCTCGGCGGGAGTCTCACCGACCTTGGTCTCGCCGAAGTAGCGAGGGAGGATTATGTCGTACCAATCCTTCCTGCGCCATTTGTCCTTAACAGCCTTAGACAAGCGTTTGAATCTCTCCTATTTTCAGCACCATGGAACTGCTCGGCGCTCATTTATACCTTTCTCTGGAGGCTGGGGTGTTAGTCGAGACTGTTGAGTGCTTTCTCGGCAGCGGCAAGACAGCTGAGTAGGTCATTGAGGGTGGAGATCAGGCTACCGACCCCTTTGGGACAGTGGACCTTGAAGATTATATCCGTCTTTCGCCGAATTAAGCTGAGTTCGAGGCCCTCGGGGGCTTGGTAGTTATCGGGGCTGACCGCTTCGACAACAGCCCTCGCAGTCTTTTCATTGGGGTATCGGAGCGTTAGCTCAGCTTCCGCTCCACTGTTTCGCGATAAGCTCGTCGACCCTCCTAATGAACTCATCCTCAGCGCCCAGGGGTATGAATGCACCGGCAGCGTTGTCGTGGCCTCCGCCAGCGCCCTTCACACTGCTTGCGGCTTCTTGCATTATTTTTCCTAGGTGGATTCCCATATAAGCAGTACCTTCCGCTATGCGGGAGGAAATCTTGACTGTGCCGTCGTCGCTATTGGCTGCGGAAACTATTGGTTTTGTGCTCTTGAGAATTCCTTGGCCGAGGAGGATGCTGGAAACGACGCCGATTATATTCTCGTCTATTTCGTTGCCGACACTGAGGACGTAGATGCTGTTGAGTTCTCTGATTCTGTCTCCGGTTCGGACCCAGTCAAGGTAACCACCTATACGGTGGCGGTACTCGTCGACAGTCTGTTCCGCGTCCCGCATAGCCTCGCCGCGGTCTCCCATGCAGATTCCTATGCCGAGGCCGGGGCGTCTCATTCGAGCGCAGGCGTTTAGAAGGCTCGAGTACTCCCGTCCGTCTCGAAGTGGGGTAGTGGCCTCCTCCTTTTTGAATGTGTAGACAGTGCCAATTAGGTTGTGGACGGTCTTAGCATCGCAACCCTGTGCGACCATGTGGCTGCTGAGTGCGGAGAATAATTTCCTCTTCTCCTCCTCATCGAGGTCGCTGAGGCTTCTCATCCTGTCCCCTGTTTTGAGATGGATTCCTATGTGGTTGAGGAAGGCGACGCTACTGTCCTCCCTACCACTGAGGCCGGGTATGAATGGGGTGGTGGTATTGGCGATGGCGCGGGCGATTGGGCGGGTTTCGTGACCGTAGAAGATGAGGTCGACTTCCTTCGAGAGGAGTCCCGCAGTAATCGCCTCCTCCTCGATGAGTGTGTTCATGCCTTTGAGGCTCTTCTTCTCCCCCTTGTCTTGCTGGTCGCCAAGGGCGCCTACGAGGCCGAGGGGGGCTAGGTCGACGTTCCGGGGGTCGAGTGTCTTGGCGAAGAGGTAGCAGACCCCAGAGGCGGCGAGGTCCCGGGAGCCATCGATGCCGTATAAGAGGGGGTTGACCTGTATCACATTGCTAGGTAGGTTACCCACTGGCATGTGGTGGTCGAAGATGATCGTTTCTACGTCCGGCAGCGCCTTGCCCACCATTTCGAGGTAGCCGGAGCCAAAGTCGGTGAGGACGACAAGGGACGGCTTCTCCTCTACGACGCATCTTAGTATCTGCTCGTCTAGGCGTTTCTCCACTGTAGTCTTAAATGGGGTGCCTACCCTCTTGGCTGTGTTGCTTATTATGCCACCACTGGCGACTCCGTCGGCGTCGTTATGGGTGAGAATACGAATTACTGCACCCTGATCAACGTTAGAATTAAAAACTTCCACGGCTGGCTTGAAGGAGGATAAAAACTCTCTTATGGGCTCCATGCCGGGTCAGGTTAGATGGTGACGATCTCGTCTCTGTAGTTCCAGTCCCTTGGCAAAACACCCTTGCTTTTGTAGTATTTTGTGACCCTGTAGATCATTGACTCGGTTAATTGGAGACCCCTCTTATTTCCATAGTCCTTGGGGTTGCGCCCCATGTGGCGCTTCATTCGGGTTGCTCGTACCATGAGGTTGTAGAGGTCCTCGGGAATGTTGCTGGCGAGCCCCGCCTCGGTGAGCACCTTGCGGATGCCGTAGCCGACTATTGGCTTGATGAGGGGGATGCCGTGTTCGTCGCGGAGGGTGTTGCCGATCTCGCTCTGCTTGCGTCCCTCTCTGGCTAAATTGATTATGAGCGCCTTGACCTCGTCTGGCTGGTAGACCACCCAGGTTGGGGGCCTCTTGGA
>JBGPRA010000019.1:0-21088 GCA_041489375.1 Bathyarchaeia archaeon
ATCTCGCACTGAGAGCTCGCAGGAGTGGCGCCGATGAAGTCATTGAGCCTACTGAACTTAATGAGCTCGCGAAGGACAAGAAGGCGGCTAAGAAAAGACTCAAAGGATTTGATATATTTATCAGTGAGGCGCCGTTGATGCCGACGGTGGGTCGCGTTGCAGGCCCCATCCTGGGTCCACGCGGCAAGATGCCCACCCCAGTGCCACCGCAAGCACCCGTCGATAACGTTATCGAGCGCGAGCGCCGCGCCGTCGTACTGAGGACAAGGGACAAGATGTTCTGCCACTGTATGGTGGGTCGGGAGAATATGACTGATGAGCAAGTCGCCCAGAACATCGAGGCCATCCTCACAAACCTTGTTGGCGCTACGAAGAGAGGCTACAGCAACATCAAGAGCATCTACCTGAAGACGACGATGGGAGAGGCCGTCAAGCTGTTCTGAGGTGGTATGAATGTCGCAAGTATCTGAACAGAAGGCAGCAGTCGTTGAGAAGACAGTCGACCTACTAAAGAAATATGACGTCATTGCAGCAGCAGACCTCTTTAAGGTCCAGAGCAGTATGCTTATGGATCTCCGCAAGAGCCTCAGGGGCCAGCTGGTGATTAAGACCGTCAAGAACACGCTGATGAGGATCAGCATGGAGAAGGCTGAGAAGCCGGCAACGAAGGAGTTCATAAAGGCAGTGGAAGGGCAGAACGTCTTCCTATTCACAAATGGCAACCCTTTCAAGCTGGCGATGAATCTCGAGAAGAGCAAGGTCGAGAGCTTCGCGAAGGCCGGCGACAAGGCGCTGAAGCAGCTCACCATTCCTGCTGGTAACACCGGCATAAGCCCGGGGCCCATGATCAGCAAGTTCGGCGGCCTCGGCGTTAGGACTCGCATCGAGTCGGGGAACATCTGGGTCGTCGGCGATACCATCGTCGCTGAGAAGGGTGACGAGATCACAGCGGATATGGCGGATCTCCTCCAGAGGTTAGGTATAAAGGCGGCTCAAAGTGGGCTCAGTCTTAAGGCCGTTTACGAGAGAGGGATGATCATCCCAGGTATTGCACTTGTGCTAGACATCTCGAGCTACAGAAAGCAGCTCATGGATGCAGCGGGTGGGGCATTCCAGGTCGCCCTTAAAGGCGAGTACGTTACCTCTACGACAGTGCCGACTCTAATTACCATGGCCCTCAATAGTGCAAAGAGGGTCGCGGTAGAGGCCGGCTACGTTACCCCCGATACTGCGGTGGAGATAATCGTTAAAGCTAACGCTCAGGCGAAGAGCCTGCAGCAGAAAGTTAACGCGAAGCCCGCCCAATAGACCCATAAGGGTCACTTTTTTATCGTTTATCTCTCGTAATTTTGAAATTTTATCACAATTCAATCCCAGATCTAGGTCTTTTTCAAGGTCCTATGGTGATGGAGTCATTTCACGGGCATACGCGATCCGAAGCCAAGAAGAGTCTTTAAGGAGGTCTTCCACTCGGAAACCTACATGAAGTCGCTAAAACTTTATGGCTTCTTCTCTTCATTTATTACCGGCTCCACGGAGAGGAACTTGAGTGGCTTCTGCCCGGTGTTCCTAATCTGGTGGAGCTCATCTGGAGCAATGTAGATGAACTCCCAGGGGTTAATCGGGCTTATACCGTTCAGTTCTTGGAGCTCGCCAACGCCTTCTAGGAAGTACATCGCGTGCTCATAGGGGTGCGAGTGCCTAAGGGTGCTACCCCCAGGAGTAACCTCGACGAATGCTACCGTGAAGTTTTGGGACCCATTCTCCTTGGTGAGTAGCCATCTCCTCTTCGCCCCCACAGCTGGGGCTGCTATGTCCTCAAGAGGGATTTCAGTAGAGTAGAAACGTCTCATGACTAGCACATGGAGGGTGAACGGAAAAGGGTTGGGTGGCTAGTAACCGTTTAATGCTCTAACACGCCTATCCCAGCCGTGCTCCAAGAGATACGCCTCATAATCTACGACCTCGACGGAACCCTCATCGACTCAACTATGGCGATAGTCGAGACATTCAACCGAGTCGTCGAGGAACAAGGGGAACCAGTCTGCCCGAATATTGAAATAGAGGAGATGATAGGGCTTCCCCTCACCGAGATGTTCAGGAGAGTTCTTCCTCCGCTAAAACACGTCAGAGTCCAGGCCTGCTGGAACAGGTTCATAGAAATATACGCAGATGTGGGGTTGAGGAAGACTCGGATACTCCCCGGCGTCGTGGAGACCCTGTCTTTCTTCAAGGAGGCGAACTACATGCAGAGCATTGCCACAACTAAGCGGTCAGATGTCGCCTCAGGTCTTCTTAGTAAGCTCGGATTGCTCCAATATTTCGACCTTGTCCTGGGGATAACTGATGTCGATTCCCCGAAGCCAGCCCCCGACATTATTAACTTGACCCTTAGTCGCCTTAGAGTGGAGCCACGAGAGGCTGTATTTATCGAGGACACTACAATTGGCTTGGAGGCGGGGGTACGGGCGGGAGTCCACACGGTCGGTGTGACTACAGGCACCCACGACAGGGAGAGGCTCTCGACACTAAATCCCGACTATATTATCGACAGTCTCATTGAGTTAATGCAGCTGATAGGTTAGCTCTTAAGGGCGTGCTGGAGCGCTGCCTCTGCGTGGATCGAAGTCGTGTCGAATACAGGTATTTTGGTGTGCTCCTGCTTGATGAGGAGGGGTATCTCGGTGCAGCCGAGTATGATGCCTTGCGCACCCTTCTCCTTGAGCCGCTCCATGATCTCAAGGTAGCCCCTGCGGCTCTCCTCCTTTAGGATACCGTAACTGAGCTCTTCGAAAATGACCTTACCGATGTACGCCTGATCCTCCTTGTCAGGGACTATAGCTTTAATACCGAACTTCGCGAGACCCTCCCTATAATAGGGCTTGTTCATCGCGAATTTAGTTCCTATGAGGCCGACCCTCTTTATCCCCGTCTTCTTCACCTCGGTAGCGGTGGTGTCGACAAGGCTGAGAAGTGGGATTATGTTCCATTTGTCGAGCTTCTCGTAAAGATAATGCATTGTGTTAGTGGCTATTACAGCGAAGTCGGCCCCGGCACCGTGGAGGGCGCGTAACCCCTTCGCGAGCTCCAACTCCATACTTTCCCAGTCTTCCCTCTCCATCCAGTCGTCAAACTTCTGGAAGCTGACACTAAAGATGACTACCTCTGGGTAAGCGTGGTTGTGGAACATCTCCTCGTAGCGATGGATTATATGTAAGTAGTAAGGGACTGTGGACTCGGGCGTGAGTCCGCCCAATATACCAATACGCTTGTACATGGATCGAGAATGGTTGAGGGTATATATGATAGGTGCGACTAGGCTGCTACGTTAACAAGCTCTCCGCCAACGATGTCCCTCAGCTGCTCTACTCTGAGGTTCATCACTGAGTTCGGCGTTCCAGCAGCTGCCCACACCTTCTCGAAGCGAGTGAGGCTACTGTCGAGGAGGACCCTGACGCCTGCATCGTGGGGGAACGGCGGGACACCCCCAATCGCGAAGCCAGTGAGCTCCTTCACAGTATTAGCATCGGCATTGCTCACTTTGACGTTTAGGTGGGCTGAGACTTTCTTGGCGTCTACGCGTTTGTCGCCACTTATGACGACGACCACAGCACCTTCCCCAGCCCTGAAGGCTATACTCTTCGCTATCTCAGCCACTGTACAGCCAAGGGCGTCGGCGGCGAGCTGGCTGGTCCTTGTCGACTCGTTAAGCGTGACGATCCTTGCCTCGATGCCCTTTTCATTAAGATAAGCGGATACACGCTTGAATCCCCGGATGCTATTGGACAACTCATAGACGCCTCCACTTCTCACTGAGCTCGGTGAACTGCGCCTTCGTGGGGCTCCCACGCGTCTCTTTTCGCGTCGCTTTGAAGCTACCTCCAACATTCCCCCAGCGGAGGGCTTCGGTATCGTCGAACCCTTCGACCTTCGCGGAGGCGAAGCCGCCTATAAAAGCGTCCCCGCAGCCTACGGTGTTGACGACTATCATCCCTAACTCGTCAAGTGGAACAGCGTTGATGTGGATGATGGCGCCAACGCTGTCCTGAGTAAGGGTGCAGCCCTCCGAGCCATGTTTAATAATGCATTTAAGCCCCTTAACCCGTTCATGCATCCTCCTGACTATTTCGTGGGCAGAACTAGTGCCAAGTAGGTTCTCGTACTCGACGTGGTTAAGAATGAAATAGTCTGTGTTAACGAGCGTAGGCATCAGAGCGTCGAGGCCGAGTTCGGCGTAGACTCCCGGATCCCAGATTACAGTTACACTGTGCTCCCTGCACAGCTCTGCGAGGCAACGAGCTGTCTCTAGAGGCGGGTCCATGATGACACAGACTTTTGCCCCCACTATGAGTTTTAATCTCTCGGTGTCCCTGAGGCATGGACCAGCCAGCCTAAGGTTGGCGCCGAAGTAGGTGTGTATCTCATTCTCGCCGTCTCCACCTATGCTGATGTATGCTTGTCCCGACTCCTCCCCTTGGACGAAGAGTAAACCAGAGTCGTCGACTCCCTCCTCCCAGAGGATACTTCGCTGCTTATCTGCTATCTCGTCCTTCCCGAGGGCGCCTATGAAAGCAACTCGCTTCTTGCCGAGGAGTCTCGTTGCCGCTACAGCGACGTTTGCGGCGGTTCCACCGGATACACGCTGTATCTCCTTGATTGGGATCTCCTCTCCCGCTCGGGGGAGCCTCTCCATAAACAGGTTGATGTCCCAATTAATAGCCCCACAGGTGATTAGCTCCGCCACGTTAGCCACCATTAGCAACCCTATCCATTATCATCCTGTGGAATCTGGGGGCGTTGACCTCGATTATGATTTCATGTTTAGCTTCCTGATTCTCCTGACGGTGGAACCTGCGTCTGTCTACAACAGTCATCCCCAGGGTATGGGTTCCTACCGTCTCGACCTCGACCCTGTACCTCTCAGTCTTGAACATTGTAGGATCGGCTATGTAGGCCATTGCCATGGGGTCGTGTAGGCTGAATCCATTGAACCTCTCCACTAGCGTCCCACAGAGTCCCTTGATGAGCTTTGATCGTTTAGTCTCCATCGCTACGATCTCACCATACATTGCTTTGCTCATCCTGTAGTCGGGGTGGGTTGTGGTGTCGAGGCCAATACAAGTGGTGGGAATACCGCTGTCGAATACGAGTTTGGCGGCATCTGGGTCGTGCCAGATGTTGAATTCGGCGACAGCGTTGGCGTTCCCGGTACCATAGGGTGTGAAGCCGAAAGCGCCGCCCATGATAACAAGGCCATTCACTTTTTCAGGAATAGTCGGGTCAGCGAGGACCGCGGTAGCTATGTTGGTGAGGGGTCCTATGGCGACGATTGTGAGATCCTTTCCCAGGTTGCCCACCTCGTCGATAATGAGCTGTGCCGCACCCCTCTTATCGATCTTCATTTTTGTCTCTGGGAGAATGGCATCCATGAGTCCTGTCCTGCCGTGGTAACTCTCCGCGTGCTGCATTGACCTTAGCATTGGGTGATTAGCACCCCGCGCCACTGGCACGTCAGTCCTTCCCAGGAACTCGAGGAGCTGCCTCGCGTTCTGAGTCCCCTTCTCCACATCGACGTTACCGTCGACTGTCGTAACCGCTTCAACCTTTATCTCTGGACTAGAGAAAGCGAGGAGGAAAGCCAGGGCGTCGTCGACACCCGGATCTGTGTCAAGAATTATCCGCTTCAACGGGTATACAACCTATAGTTTAAACGGGCGGCTGTGGAATAAAACACCTATTTTTAGCGAATGGTACTCCACGGGGTCTTTGCGTAGCCTATAGTAAGAAGCTTCATCCTTTATCTTTGCGGGAGAGAGGCGAGCTTTTCCAGATCCCCCTTCTCCTCTCCGCCATCGCCTTGAACTCCTCTGGATGATCCCTCCACATCTGCTCCTCCATGACCCTCTTCACGACGATCTCCGCTAGGAGATCATTAGCTATTGGGCAACCGTCGAATGAGACACCACGCTCCATAGTAGTGAGGAGGTCGTTGGAGGGGTAACCGCGGCACGTCCCGGGACGCACAGGGTAGACGGAGCAGAGTTTGTTCCTCAGAAAATTACATGGTTGAGCTATGATGAATGTCCCGTCCCCCATTGGTGTCGCCCTAAGCTGATCCTTCAACCGCTTATACTCCACATGTAGATAGTCGGCGACGCTCTGTAGCTCATCTTTACGGAATCTGAGGTGAACTCTATTCCTACAACAGTTTCCGCATTTCTTGCATAGGGTCTCCTGGATAGCCACAATCATGGCAGCCTCCGTCTCCTGTATCAAGCCGAGGCTGCTAATCGCCTTGAGGACGTCATCATCTCTGACGGGTGGTATCTTAAGCTTCTTTCTAGAGAGTTCGAGGACACGGAAGGCGTGGCGACCGGAGAAGGGCTTGAAGTCTGTGCGAGCCAGGAGGCGGTCGATTGGGGACTTCTCGCTCATGGTTGGGCATTCATTTCAACCGGTATTAAACGATCACCCCGAGTGTATGCGCTACGTCTAGGCGAAAGAAGGTCCATCACACTGCTGTCGGTGTCTAGGTTATTATACGGTCTCGACGCATCATCCCTCGATGGTAACGATCGGCGATGTCTACGCAGCCCGTCGGCGGATGGGGAATTGGGTTCGTAGGACTCCCTTCGAGCACTCCCCTCTCCTCAGCGGTCTCACTAATGGCGAGGTCTGGCTCAAGCTTGAGAACCGGCAGCTCACTGGCTCCTTTAAGATAAGAGGCGCCTCGAACAGGATCGCTCTCCTCACCCATGAGGAGAGATTGAGTGGGGTCGTCGCCGCCTCTTCTGGTAACCACGCGCAGGGCGTAGCATATGCGGCTCGTGAGCTTGGGGTCAAGGCCGTCATCGTTGTCCCAAGAAACACGCCAAAGGTGAAGCGGGACGCCATCAGAGTTCTAGGTGCCGACCTAACCGTCCACGGTGACGAGTATATGGAGGCCGAGCGCCTCGCTCAAAGTATCAGTATGGAGAGGGGGATGCCTTTCCTTAGTCCCTACAATGACCCAAACCTCATAGCCGGACAGGGTACCGTGGCTTTGGAAATGGTTGAGGACGGCCCCGAACTAGATGCGGTTCTCGTCCCTGTAAGTGGTGGCGGTCTCATCTCCGGTATCGCTACTGTGATTAATGGTGTATCAAAGGCTGAGGTCATCGGCATCCAGACTGAAGCGAGCCCCGTCATGCACGAGAGTGTTAAGGCGGGTAAGATCATTGACATCACTATGTACGACACCGTTGCAGAGGGGCTCCATGGTGGAATCGAGCAGGGGAGCATCACCTTCCCAATCTGCCAGCGCTTCGTCGATGATTGGATAGACGTCAAGGAGGCTACCATAGTCGACGCCCTTCGCCTCATGCTTATCAGCCACCATGAGGTCATTGAGGGATCTGGGGCAGTAGGCATTGCTGCTCTTATGGAAGACCCTAACCGCTTTGAGGGAAAATGCGTCGGCGTTGTCGTCAGCGGTGGAAATATAGACGAGGAGCTACTCCGCCGTCTAACTCAATAGGTTTATAGCCTCCGCGTTGTCGCCTCCTGTTGGGATTAGCATTGCCACTCTGCGAGATCTGCGGCATGGACGCGCAGGAGCTCCACGACTGCAAGGAGTGCGGCGCCAAGTATTGCTCCGAGTGCGGGGACATAAAGAAGTGCCTCTGCTATGACTGCCTCGGCTGGAACGATGAGGAGATCGAGGAGGGGTACAGCGAGGAGGAGTGGGAGCAGGACGATCTTAACTAGCCCACTCACTTTTTAAGATGAGTATAGTGATTGATAGGCGATGTCATCATGGGAGAGGCGTGTCCACCTCGGCTACGCTGAGGCCTTTAGGCTAGGCTACAGC
Source organism: Bathyarchaeia archaeon (assembly GCA_041489375.1). Classification (GTDB taxonomy): domain Archaea; phylum Thermoproteota; class Bathyarchaeia; order TCS64; family TCS64; genus UBA8941. Next base: position 7,850 of record JBGPRA010000019.1, read on the forward strand.
CACCTACTCCGGCGTTTAGACAGATCCGTACTGAACGTCGCTTCCATCGCCTTAGGCCTTAGCTTCTACACGAGCCTACTCCTCACCGACACATTCTATAGGACCTACACCGCCCTCGGTGGGGCGAACTTAAGCGTCGAGACCACCTATTATTGGCTCGTAGCAATAGCCCTCGTCGTTAGCATCGTTGGCATAACTAATGCGATGCTCATCAATGTCCAGGAGAGAGTAAAGGAAATAGGGACTATGAAGTGTCTTGGTGCATTGGACCGGCATATAATACTCCTATTCCTCATCGAGGCGCTGCTACAGGGGATAATTGGTGGTGTCATAGGGTATGTAGTGGGAGTCGTTGCGGCGCTTTTTACGACTGGCTTCACAACGGGCTTCGACATTATTCTCAGGGTGCCCGTGGCGCAGAACCTAACCCTATTTATGTCCAGTCTAGTCCTTGCAGTCGCCCTCAGTACCGTCGCTACTATTTATCCCGCCTATAGGGCCTCTAGGCTGGACCCAGTGGAGGCACTAAGATATGAGCTTTGACTCAGTTATAGAGCTTAAAGGATTAAAGAGGTACTATAATGTTGGTGGCGAAACCGTCAAGGCCCTCGATGGCGTCGACCTTGAGATAGGCCGTGGCGAGTATCTCAGCCTCGTTGGCCCCAGTGGTTCCGGCAAGACTACCTTATTTAACATGATAGGTGGCCTCGACCGTCCTACCGAGGGCATTGTTGAGATAGACGGCGTCGACATAAGTAAACTCGACGCTTACGAGCTCGCCTGGCTCCGATGTCGCCGAATTGGCTACATCTTCCAGAGCTTCAACTTAATCACCGTCCTCACAGCGCTGGAGAATGTTGCCCTCCCAACTGTCTTCGCGGGAACCCCTCACGACGACGGATTAAAGAAGGCGCAGAAGCTGCTTGAGAGCGTCGGGCTTGGGGAGAGGCTCAACCATAAACCGACCCAACTTAGTGCGGGGCAGCAGCAGCGTGTAGCCATGGCTCGCGCTCTCGCCAATGACCCTACCATAATCCTTGCTGACGAGCCCACTGGCAACCTCGACTTAAACACAGGCACTGAGATCATAGATCTTCTTCACGGGCTCAATAAAACCCGCGGTCTTACCCTTATTGCTGCCACCCACGATCTTAAGATGATCAAGGCGTCAGATCGTGTCGTCTGGATGAGGGACGGCAGGGTCGAGAGGATAGAGCGCGGATAAACCCCAGGGGGAGGAAGACCTCAGAGTTTAACACTAAAATATCCCTTTTGTGGGAAAAAGCCGCTAAACGTCTTCGTTCGGAGGTGATCTAGTAAAAGGAGCATTTATTCCCCTATATCGGTTAGCGGGGTCTGTTGCTCCACTCCATCACTATGAGGCGTATGAGGCTTCCTGTCTCGTGCGCCGCGTCCTGATTACCTGCTGACTCTAGTCTCACCTCGAACGCACCTTCCTTTGGCTCTACGATGACCGAGTTCTTCGTGTAGAAGTTTCCAACTGTCGCCTGGTACGACTTATAGATGAAGTTCACAAGCTTAATCATCCCTCGCTCCTCGACTCTGACGTTACTCGTCACCTTGACCGGGTCGTTCTCGAGTCCTCTAAGCCTCTCCAGCAGGTAGCCGACGAAACTGTCGACTTCCTCGGGTTCCAGCTTCACAGGGATTGGTACTTCCCACGGCTTGTCGTAGCCGCCCATCGATTCGTCGAGCTTCCATTTCCTAGTCAGGCTAGGGGTGATCACAATGCTGCTACGCAGAGCGGCTAATGCGCCTACGAGCACCGCTGAGATGGATATTCCTATCGCAGCGAGGCTCCAGACTGCGGATACCTTCTGGTGGACCTCGAGGGCGAGACCGAGGAAGGGCATGAGCTTGTAGAACGCGAGACCGGCAAGGTACCCAAGACCCCCCGCGATGAAGCCAGTTATCGACGCCTCAGCTACAAAGATCGACGCGATCTCGGCCGGGTTCAACCCCACAGATGATAGGATGCTGATCTCCCGTCTCCTCTCGAAAAGCGAGTTCAACATGGTAACGACCACGTTCAGGACGACTATCGCCCATGGGATAATGAGGGGTAGTCCTTTTCCTTCAAGATAACTTTCGAGAGCAGCATATACTACTCCCGAGCTAGAGGCTGACCACACCTTGTAACCCCGCTCGAGCGCGAGTTTCTCGGCGAACATATCTTGCCCATCAGGGGTGACATTTAGTGCTATCCTCGTCACTCCGAGGACTTGGAATAGGCTCGCGGTGGAGGAGTCTATAATGACAGCCTCTGATGCGGGGGTCATCTGCCTCTCCCAGTAGGGCGGGTCCCCCGGCGGGCTCAGGTTAACCCACTTGTCCGGGATGTACCTGCTCCCGTCGAGATCGGTTAGTGAGGAAAAAGAAAAGTCGTCGAGCAGCCCTTCAAGCGTCAAGGTCTGGTCTCTTAGCTTGACTTTATCCCCGAGCTTGAGTCCTATGCTTGTGGCGAGGGAGGTGGTGAGGGCTACCCCACCTGGACCGGGGAGCTTCCCCTCGGATAGTATTGTGGAAAGTGGGAGAATATTAGATTCCGTCTTGGAGTCTACGCCTATGATTGAGTAGATCCTATTTCCAGATACTGTTGTGATGGCTCTCTGCTGAGGTGTGTTCTCAACCTTAACCGAGACACCTAGCACACTAGGCTGTCTTGAGAGCCACTCCACCTCGGAATTTACGAAAGTGATGAAGGCGGGCTCAGCATCGGTCCACGTAGAGGCGCGTAGGAGTAGTCCTTGGTGTGAGGTCGCTGAGCTTGACTTTACTATCATCAATCCATAGCCCTCGGATAGGGATGTTAGTCCCACAAAGCTCATGACGAGAACCGTAAGTGAGAGTAGTGTGAGAAGAAACCGCAGCCTCCTCCTCTTCAGGCTCCTTTTGGCTATTCTGAAGACGGGCACAATGACCCTGCTCAGGCTCACCTTCCCCTCCCTCCCGCCTCCAATCAGTCTTGGAGTGAAGATCACTCCCACAACGACCGCAGCAAAGGATGCCAAACTTGTCAATAGGAATCCCTGAGGAGGCGTAGCAGCGGTGCCCGGGTAGACGGCCCCCATAACGAGCAAGGATATCACATATAGTCCAGCCCCCAGGGCAACTTGTAGTCTCGTAGAGTCGACCAGTAAGAAACCCGCTGTTACGGAGGCAAGAGCGAGGAACCCGATTATTATGTAAACGCTCGATGTCGCATCAAGGAATAGGTTGTTGAGGTCTCCAAGGGTCTTCCTCGCGTCTATGTAGCTCTTCTTCGCAGCATCGAATCCCTCAGCGTAGCTCCCAGAATCGTAGAGCTGCTTCGCCTCTATGAAGCTAACCTCCGCCCGTGAAAGAATCCCCTTCTCCCTTACCAGGTAGAAGCCTTGCATCTCCATTTCGATGATCCTTGGTGAGACCTCGCTGAGTGCCACCTCGACTAGACCGAGATTGTAGTCCAGAGTCGGACCCATCACATCAAACTCACTGAATGCCCCCTGGTTCAACGACTGCTGCACCTCTGACGTGAAGGACCGAGTTGTCATTCTCGTCCCCACTAGTAGGCTAGCACTCAGCGAGAGTCGGTACGGGACACCGGCGGGAACGATCACCGTCGCGGCTGGAAGATTGGGAATCGGGGCGATCGTTGAGGTCTTAGAGCCAAAGCTCAGGGGATAGCCTGTCGACGTGAATAAGGCGCCGCTTTCATCCATTACCTGGTAGCTGTACAGGGACGGTATGTTCTCTGTATCGACAAACAGAATACTACCCTTTAGGCTAAGTGACGCCGCTGGCTCCAGCGTTGCGGTGACCTTCTTCCCCGTGGTAACACTGATGAGAGCTGGGAGGTAGTCGAATCCGGGGGTAGAGGCGTCGTCTGAGTAGATGAGGAGAGAGGAGACACCCACGTCGAGGGGGATCGTGAACGATCCGTCTGCATCTGTGTTTGTCATCTTCATTATCTTGGAATTGGCGATCGTGTTGACGCTGGCTCTCAGTGGTTGCCCTTGAGTATTCATCACCATCCCCGAAACGCTGTCCTGCGCCTTCACTCCTGATGTTAACATAGACAACGATAAACAGATCAAAAAGGCAAGAGCCACGAGCGAACGCCTTCGACTCCACATCTCCCAGACAGCCAACTCACCCATAGACAACCCTCATTGAGTAAAAAGCTTAAGCGGACCCTGGAGGCACTTCGAAGGAAGGAGTAGATTGGGTCGCCGAGAAGGTTAAAGATAGTCACCGCCTCAGCGGGTACGCTTTACGCAGAAATTATTGAGCATAACCCCCTCACAGCTGACGCCGTCTGGTTGAAGCTCCCAATAGAAGGTAAGGCCAACATCTGGGGAGAGGAGATCTACTTTGCGATCCCTGTCTCCGCTAAGGCCGAGAATCCAAAAGAGATCGTGGATCTCGCCGACGTCGCCTACTGGCCTCCTGATAAGGCGATCTGCTTCTTCTTCGGCCCCACACCCGCAAGCCGGGACATGGAAATACGCGCTGCGAGCCCAGTCAATGTCTTCGCAAAGGTAGAGAACAACGTCAAGCTCCTCAAGCTTGTTAAACCGGGGGAGAAAGTCCGTATCGAGAGGGCCTAAACGAGCTCGAACCGATAGTAAATATTTAGTGGGTCATTTTTAATAGGACCGCGGGGGTCTGCCTATGCGATGACCAGGGCGAGCGGCTTCCTCAGGATCCTTAGGCCGGTTAACTCGGTCATGATGGGTATCAGTATACTCGTCGGCGTAGTACTCGTTGGCGGACTAAAATCCAACATACCCATCGAACACCTATTCTTCGCCTTTCTGACGGGTTTCACCCTAACTGGGAGTGCCATGGCTATTAACGACTACTTCGACAGAGAGATCGACGCCGTCAATGAGCCGAGTCGCCCTATCCCAAGCGGCGACGTTAAATCCGGTGAAGCAATCGTGTACTCCCTTTTACTGAGCTTCATTGGGCTGTTCACAGCCTACCTCACCAGCTTAGCGAGCCTTGGCGTTGCTGTCTTCTCATGGTTAGTGATGATGATCTACTCCATGTGGGGAAAGAGGACTGGGTTCCCAGGCAACCTAATGGTTAGTACATGCATCGCTCTCCCCTTCATATATGGTGGAATTATCGCAGGAAACGTCTCTACGCCACTTTTGTTTAGCTCTCTTGCCTTCCTCTCCAATACGGGGAGGGAGGTAACGAAAGGGATTGTGGACACAGAGGGTGATGGAGCACGTGGCGTCAGGACGATCGCGGTCGCTTACGGCGTGGACAAGGCAGCGTACATCGCCTCAGCTTTTTACATAGTCGCAGTTGCGACGTCGATACTTCCCATTATGCTAAAACTTGTCTCCAACTGGTACCTACCTTTCGTGGCGGTGACGGATGCAGGACTCGTCTACAGCGCCGTGACTCTGATGCACGATCATAGTCGCGAGTCGAGCAGGAGGGTAAAGAATCAAATACTCTACTGGATGTTATTCGGGCTTCTCGCCTTTGCGGTGGGAACCCTACTATAAGAAATATTTTAAAACTAGCCTTACCTTGAGGCGAGCGCCACGCGCTCCATCTCACGCTTTCTGCGAACAGCGAAGTTACTACCATCGTTCTGGGCAGCACCAATGAGCTGGTCGGCAACGATTTCTTCGAGAGTCTTCCTATTGCCAAAGGTCTGTTCCTTTATCCCCTTTGCTATGAACCTTAGGGAGAGGTCGATCCTACGCTGGGGCGAGATATCGGTTGCGAGTCTGTAGACAACGCCACCGAAGCCGATGCGCGTAGTGTCCTCGTTTGGGGCGGAGTTCTCCACAGCGCGTACAAGTACCTCGATGGGGTTCCTACCGCTCTTGATATTAACGATCTTGAAGGCCGTCCTCACCGCGTTAGTCACACGGGGTTTGTCGCCGCCGCTGCTCCCGGGCTTGAGGAGATTGTTGATGAGACGCTCGACGATGCTCATCTCACTCTTCTGGAACCTCTTGGCCTCGTGGCGACCGCCGGAGTGAGGCATATAGACGGGCGTAATCTTTAGGTACCTCTTGAGACTGGGGTCCCGGACCTCGATGTTCTCGAAGCTCCACTCGCCGAATAGCTTTATGCCGCCTGTTCCTGCTGCAGCGGCCTCGATTGTTGCTTCTTGTTCGTTACTCACTTAGCCGATTCGCCTCGGATTGCAGAGGGGAAGAGTAGGAACGTGAATAAAAGGCTTACCGAAAGAGAAGCAACCTTTTAACTCCTAAGTCTGACCCCATTAGGCAATATGCCCCTGAAGGATTACAAGCTATCCTACATACTATTATGCATAATCGGCCTTACCACTATGTTTAGCGTGAGCCTCATCAACCCTCTACTCTCAATCTTCGCTAAAGAGATCGGGGCAGTCGGGGTTATGATCGGCTTTTCTGTAGCTGGCTATTGGATCGCGAGGATCCTCCTAGAAATTCCCAGTGGCTTCATCTCGGCAAAGTTCGGTTATTACTTGCCGATGTTGTTGGGGCTTATCCTAACGACCGTTGGCACCTTCTGGAACGCGTTCGTTACCGATCCAATTCAGCTTATCCTCGCACGAGCTATACAGGGCCTCGGAGCCCCCCTCTTCTTCGCCGTCTCAATGACCTTTATCGTTAACATGTTCTCCACCGGTAAGCGCGGAACCGCTATGGGTATCTTTCAGGGGGTTGAGTTTGGTGGGAGTATACTCGGATCGACCTTTAGTGGCTACCTCATAACACTGCTAGGCTTCAAGGGCGGATTCTTCTTATCTACGGCACTCTGCGCTATAGCCTTCTTGCTCATTGTGCTGCCCCCGAACATACGCAACGAATCCGCTTCTATGCCTAAAATCCCTGCTATGAAGCTTTCAATGCTTCCCAAGGTCTTCACTAACAAGATCCTTGTCATCGTCTCTTTCGCAACCCTCATGGAGTTCATACTCAGTAACGGGGTCATCTACACTATCTACCCACTCTTTGCCAAGGAAAGCTTGGGGATGTCTCTCACAGACATAGGTCTCATAATGGGAGCTCGCTCCTTCGGCTATGTTCTAGCAATGATGATAATGGGTTCAATCGCTGATAGAATAGGCCGGAAGCCTATACTTCTATTTGGCGTCGCTAGTACCGCAGCAATGACGGTGGTGCTAAACTTCGCCTCCGGTATAATTATGACTGCCGCAATACTCTTCTGCATAGGGATCACAACTGGTGCAATCTGGATAATCTGCCCCGTAATTGCGGCTGAGGCTGTCGAGCCAGAGAACAGGGGAGCCGCAATCGGCACATATAGGACATTCTTCGACCTCGGCTCCATCTTTGGTCCAATCATTATGACTTACGTCATGGGGATATGGGGTATACCTGTATGTTTCTATCTCGCAGCTGCCCTCTTAACAATCGCGTTTGTACCTTGTCTGAAGATATCCGAGACAAATACAGTAGGGACCATAGCGGTCCATTAAAATTATTAGTTAAGAATTTTACCTGGCAGGTTTCTGTACCTTGCCTACTACCAGGAGGTTAAGCGGTACACCGTTCACAGCGCTAACTTTGTAGCGGACGCCAGGGATATCGCCCATGCTGCGGCTACGGGGGCCACTGATACCCTCGATCGTCACCTCGTCGTGCTCGTCGACAAAGTTGAGAGCCCCATCGCCCGGTAAGAAAGCTGTGGCGAGTCTACCATTCTTAATGATCTGAATTCGAACGCACTTACGAATAGCAGAGTTAGGCTGCTTGGATTCCACACCCACTTTTTGGAGAACAATACCCCTCCCCATGGGAGCGCCTTGGAGAAGATCCTTCTTATCCGTTCTGCGCTTCTTGCGGAGGACGTAATCCTTGCTCTTGTACCGCATGGACTTCCTGTTAATTTTGAGCCTGCGGCCGGCGAACATACCGTTAGTCAAGCGATTCTCCACCTTCCGGTGTAGGCTGACATGTTTAAACTTTACGCATTAATTCAGATCAGTCCCTACTTGTCAATAATTCGCGTACCAGTTGGGATCAGTATGGTTTATAGATGTGAACCGAACCTTTTTATCCACCATACAAGTCGGATTGAGTAGGAGATTTGAGAAATGAGCGGTAAAGAGAAGCCACACATTAACCTGATCATTGTCGGACACGTTGATCACGGTAAGAGCACAACCATTGGCCACCTGTTCTACGACGCCGGCGCAGTCGACGAGAAGTACGCGAAGGACATGGAGGCCGAGTCCAAGGCCATGGGCAAGGAGTCCTTCAAATACGCATGGCTCCTCGACAGGCTCAAGGAGGAGCGCGAACGTGGTATCACCATCGACCTCGCCTTCTACAAACTGGAGACCGCGAAGAACTTCTTCACAGTCATCGACAGCCCCGGCCACCGCGACTTCGTCAAGAACATGGTCACAGGCGCCAGCCAAGCTGACGGCGCTATACTCCTCATCTCCGCCAAGAAGGGCGAATATGAGGCTGGAACCAACCCCGGCGGTCAGACGAGGGAGCACGCCTTCCTCGCCAAGACGCTGGGCGTCAACCAGATGGTAGTCGCAATAAACAAGATGGATGACCCAACCGTCGCCTGGAGCGAGCAGCGATACCAGGAGGTAAAGGACGGCGTCACTCGCCTCCTTAAGGAGGCATTCTACGATACCAGCAAGATCGTTTTTGTTCCCACCAGCGGTTGGACTGGCGACAACCTCGTTAAAAAGAGCACCAACATGCCTTGGTACAAGGGACCGACACTCATCGAAGCACTCGACAGCTTCGTAATGCCTCCCAAGCCAACTGACAAGCCCCTCCGCATCCCCGTGCAGGAGATATACACCATCCGTGGCGTAGGCACCACCCCAGTCGGCAAGGTCGAGACTGGCACTCTAAAGGTCAACGACGAAATCGTTTTCATGCCCAGCGGCGAGAAGGGCAAGGTTAACAGCATCGAAACCCACTATACCCGCCTCGAACAGGCTGTTCCAGGCGATAACATTGGATTCAACGTCAAGGGTGTCGAACGCGAGAAATTAAAGCGCGGCGAGGTCGCGAGCCACATCAACACCCCCTGCAAGGTCGCGAAGGCCTTCAAAGGCAGGATCGCCATCATCCACCACCCCACCGCAATCGGCCCAGGCTACACCCCGGTCCTCCACATCCACACAGCTCAGATAGCGGTAAAGTTCGAAGCAATCGAGGCCAAGCTCGACGCTAGGACGGGTCAGGTAGTAGAGCAGAACCCCGCCTACCTCAGGACGGGTGAAGCAGCGATCGTTAAGCTTGTGCCCCTCCAGCCAATCGCCATCGAGGTCTATAAGGACTTTCCACAGCTCGGTAGATTCGCCTTACGCGACATGGGCACGACAATCGGGGCTGGCATCGTCCTCGAGATCGAGAGCTAAACGCTCTCACCCTCTTTTTCGATACCTTTAAGTTCTTGGCAATCTGACAAAACGGGGAACAGGTATGGCGCGGCGCGCACGTATCAAACTCACCAGTACAGACACCCAGAAGCTGGAGGGTGTATGCGACGAGATCAGGGATATCGCTCAGAAGATAGGCGTCAAACTTGTAGGACCCATACCTCTGCCGACAAAGAAGCTCGTAGTCCCCACTAGGAGGACACCATGCGGCGACGGCAGCAAGACGTGGGACCACTATGAGATGCGAGTACACAAGCGGCTTATCGAGATAGATGCCCGTGACCGCGTTATGCGTAGCATTATGCGCATCAGGGTACCCAACGAAGTCTACATTGAGATGGAGATAAAGTAGTTCCATTCATGCTCCTAAAATTCGTTTTCTACCCCATTTAGGGCAACTGTTTTTAACGACCTTCGTTAAACGGTTAATCCTTCCAAGGAAGATTGAACTATGGCAAAGCGTGTCCTGGTCGCCCTAGGCGGGAACGCCATCAAGCAACCCGACGAGAAAGGGACCTTCGAGGAGCAGATGAAGAATGTGGAGACTGCCTGCAAGCAAATCGCTCAGCTAGTCAGGCACGGAAACGATCTCGTGATCACCCATGGTAACGGCCCCCAGGTGGGCAACCTCGCAATCCAACAGGAAGCCGCGGAGGATCAGGTGCCCCCACAGCCTCTTGTAGTTTTGGGTGCTATGACACAGGGTCAGATAGGCTACATGATGCAGCAGAGGCTCCACAACATCCTCGACGGCGATGGTAAACAGGTCGCTACCATAGTAACCCAGGTTCTCGTCAGTCCCGATGATCCTGACTTCAAGGATCCCACTAAACCTGTCGGTCCATTCTATGCCGAGGATGTTGCGAAGAAGCTCGCGACCGAACGTGGTTGGGTCGTTAAGAAGGTAAGACCAACTGGCGACAAGACTTGGAGGCGCGTGGTACCCTCACCTACTCCACTTGGGATAGTAGAATCGAAGGCAATAAGGACGATGGTAGATGCGGGGATGATAGTAATAGCCTCAGGAGGAGGAGGGATACCCGTCTATAGGAACAAGGAGGGGCAGCTCGAGGGTGTGGACGCTGTAATAGACAAGGACAGGGCTGGCGCTAAGCTCGCTGAGGAGGTTGGCTCCAACATCCTTCTCATCCTCACTGATGTCGAATACGCAATGATGAACTATGGCAAACCCACACAGGCTCCAATAAGGAAAATGAGCGTCTCTGATGCACGAAAGCGCCTCACCGAGGGTCATTTCGGCGCAGGCAGTATGGGCCCTAAGGTCGAGGCTGCACTAGGCTTCGTTGAGCGAGGTGGAGAGAGGGCGATCATTACGAGTCTTGAAAAGGCCGTCGACGCCCTCGAAGGAAAAACTGGGACGCACATCGTCCATGCCTAGTAGACTTCAACTTATATCCCTCTAAACCTTCTTCTTAATTCGACTGGATTTGGTTGAAATCCTCACCCCCCTCCTAACCCAGCTGGGTGTCGGTGGCGTAGCCGGACTCACTGTTGGATATGCCCTGAAGAAGATCGGTAAAATTATCGCGTTTCTCCTCGGCATAGCCTTCATCGGGCTGGAGTTGCTCGCTTATAAGGGCATAATTAACATCAACTATACGGCTCTTGAGGAGTGGGCTAAGGGCGTTATAGGGCAGGTGGGCCAAGCTGAGGGAGTAATGACAGTCATCGTTGGTAATCTACCCTTTGCAGCCAGCTTCTTGGTAGGTCTAGCTATCGGCTTCAAGATGGGTTGAGAAAGACACAGTAGAGCGTCTCAAAGAAAAGAGTCTTTTCCTCGAGAACATTCCAAACGTAGCCGTAGTCGCCTTTGTTTAATCCTGTTTCTGATGAGATGATCATGAGTATCGAGCCACCAAGTACTAGGTGGCTTTTTGCTCCTTCCAGAAAACGTTCAATTGTCTTTCCCCCGTTCTCCCCACCGGCCCAGGTGGGATCCTCGATATCCCCCTCAGAGGGCAGATATGGAGGGTTGAAGATTATCCAGTCAAACCTTTCCTTTACGTTTGTGAAGAGATCGGATACGAGAAAACGCATCTTGGAGATGACTCCAGCGTGGGTTGCCTTCTCCTTTGCAGCTTCGATAGCTTCAGGGTTGATGTCTACAGCCAAGACGTACTCGACATCTGGCTTAAGGGAGGCTGCGACAGCTTGTATTCCACTTCCTGTCCCCATATCAAGAACATTACCTCGAACAAGCTCTTCGACGTGTTTCAAGAGAAGGTAGGAGTCATCGGAGGACTTGTAGACCGATCCCACGTAGCCAATATTGCTCTGGTCCTAGATTGCTCTTCCTGTTGATATTGCGCTCAAAAAATTAAAATGTTCGTGAGACGTAGGCGACGTTTTTAGCTGGGTCTCCGCAGACTATGCAGGGGCCTGTAGGCTCCTCGTGGTGGTCCCAGAGTGTCCCCCTGATCTCCCCGCTAACCTGCTCCTTGAGCCTCACTGAGCAACTTATATCTCCACACCAGTTTATTCGGACTATTTTCTTCTGCTCCATGTAACCTTTGAGCTCTTCCGTCGTTGTAGCGGTTGTGAGGTGTTCTTCAAGCACTTTTTTACTCCTAGATGCAAGGTTCACTTGGATGGCGTCGAATAGAGCCCTGGTAGTGGCAGGGAGGTCCTTGAGTTCAGCCTTGCTCTTCTCGAATGTATCGCGGCGGACGAGGGTCACCGTCTTGGAGTTTGCTTCCCTCGGACCAACCTCGACGCGGAGTGGGACACCGAACATCTCCCATTTATAGTATTTCTCGCCCGGGCGGAGTCTGTCATCGTCGTCAACGACTGTCCGTATACCAGAGTCTGTGAGAATCTTCACGACCTCTTTAGCGTAGAGCTTGGTGATCTCCTCCTTCCCCTTTACTGGGATAGGGATAACAACCACCTGCTTCGGGGCGATCATCGGAGGAAGGATGAGGCCATGGTCATCTCCATGCTGGCTAATGACTGCGGCGAGTGTTCTGCCGAATCCCATACCGTAGCAGGTGTTGGTCGCATTCACTTGCTCCCCGTTTTCATTCTCATATGTGATTTCAAAGGCCTTACCGAAGTTGTAGCCGAGCTGATGGACTGTGCCTATTTGGTTCGACTTTCCGTCAGGGTTCCATGCGTCGAAGGCTACGCTATAGTCGGCTCCGGCGAATTTATCGAAATCTGGACGCTTGAGGCGTATATAGCTGAGGCCAAGTGCGTCGTAGACTTGGCTGTAAATATCGATAGCCATCCTGACATTCGCCTCCGCCTCTTCGTATGTGGCGTGTGCGGTGTGACCCTCGTTCCAGAGGAACTCACGTCCCCTATAGAGCGGGCGCGTGGCCTTGGTCTCATAGCGGTAGACGTTACAGGTTTGGTTCATCTTTATCGGCAGGTCAGCGTGGCTGCGTGTCCAGAGCTTGAACATCGGGTAAATAGCCGTCTCGCTAGTAGGGCGTAGAACTAGCTTTCTCTCAAGCTCGTTTTCGCCAGCGTGGGTGATCCAGAAGACCTCCCCGCTAAAGCCCTTGATGTGCTCTTCCTCTTTCTGGAAGCTATCTTCAGGTATAACAACCGGGAACTGCATGGGCTCATGCCCCGAGGCATCCAGCTTTTCCTCTAGCAGCGCGATTATCCGTTTCGTGGTTGCGAAGCCCCACCCTGTATAGACTGTGAAGCCCTTCACAGGGTAGCGGTCATCAGCGATCTTAGCCTCTAATAGTATGTTGTCGTACCATTCACTGAAATTATCCTTCTTGATTAATTCCTTCTTTTCTGAGGATTGATTCCCGGTCATAGTTCCTCAACCCTTCGAGGGAGCTTTGGATGATTAAAAAGGTGTTGCG
>JBGPRA010000020.1:0-20560 GCA_041489375.1 Bathyarchaeia archaeon
AGACACAGACATCCTAGTCTCCCTCCTCCGTGGCGACCCCTCTGCCGCTGAGTACGTTGGCAACCTGGAGTCGAGGGGGGTCCCGATAACCCCGCGCGCGCGATGCTTTGCGCTGATCGTTGAACCTGCCCCGTCTTTGAACTCCACTACAGGATATGGAAGGAGGTCTCGTAATGGTAGTAGATGAGGACGCCGGTTGTCTCAATGCTTCTATTAATTAACGCTTGGGTGTCGTTGATCATGATCACGCCGAAGAGGAGGTAGGCAACGCCGACTATGATGCTGAGGACGTGTATCTTATCGACTAATACGGCTCGTGTAAGTCATCTCTGACTTATATTTACTTTTTTTAGACTGAGTATACTGCTGTTTGTACCTGTGGATAAATTATTTCGCGTGTGAGTTGGTTGGGTAAAGTGACACATTTTCATTGGATCCATTAATCTGGTATCGATAAGTTGGTTGTAGTGTTTGCTGGTAGGGGATGTGTTTTTTAATTGATCCATTTCTTGTTATTGCTAAAGTAGTCTTGTTCTCGTTTCTGTCTTCGCGATTATGTTTGGGTCTGGTGACTTACGCGCTGGCTACTGTAATACAGTGGCGGTAGCTTCTTCTTCAGAACTGCCCGTGGTTGTGCCTTGGCTTCCTGTCGGTAACTGTCGGTAGCTGTATGTAGGTAGCTTCGTCGGTAGGTGCTGCTTGTTGGTTGCTGTTGGTAGGTGCTTTTAGGTGCTTGTAGCTGTCGGTAGGTGTCGGTAGCTTGGGGTCGACATCTCCTATAGCAGAGCCCTATACAGGGCATACCATCATGTACATCATCCTCATCGCTTGCTTCCTCATCCATGGAGCTACCGTCATCAACAGCACTATCAGATACATCCCCATGGGGCTACCATCAGCAACGGTAGCTGGTGCAACTATCCCCTTGCTCCGCAGTAGCTACCTATAGTCAACGTCTCCTTCTAGCTCCCCCACCTAGTCGGGAGGGGCTTTGGGGAGTATTGGCTTCTGGGGTAGGTTACCTTATGCGGAAACTGGAGGCGGTAAAGATGCGACCTTTTTTCATTTTTTTTTAAAGGCTAGGCGTAATCCACGAACTCGGGCATTACGGAAATACCGTAGTCGCGTTCAACTGTGATCTGTCTACGGAAAAGCCGTATATTTTTACTTCTTCTTGCAGACCCTTAGCTCGTGTTCTCTTCCTTAAACGATTACCTCCTCTTGATCATTGGTCATTAATTCCTCACGCCCAGGGCTATAGAAGACATCGTTGTGGAACACAATCTCTGGGAACATCAAGCGAGCGCACCTGGAGCAGAGGAAGAACCACCCATCACGCTTATCGAGGGGCACCTCCTCCCAGTTCCAGTCATGTGTATCCCCGTGGGGGAACCTTCCGTAGGCGAGCACGACCCACTCTATGTCGCTCTGGCAGACATAGGGTGGATGACAATCCTGGGCCTGAATAGTCATCGCAGCCTCGCACCTCATGGGGGCAGGTACTCCGTATTGTCTACCTATAATCTCCCAGTGAGCTCTCCAGATGTCCTGAGTCTCAGTATTTTTGGGAAACCTCAGAGCGTGGATCTTAACGTTAGCCCCCGCCTTAACCGCAGGCATGCTGATGAAGGGGTGGAGCTTCAGCTGTGCTAACTCCCGCCTCAGCCACTTCACCGATCGCCCCTCCCTCAATGTCTTCCTCAGTACTTCGGAACGTTCCGAAGCGGGGAACCTACTGATGACCACCGCCCTATAGAGTGCCAAATCGCCCCGCTCCACCGCCTCCCTTAGCTGCGCTTCCATGTTGAATATGCTGAGCAGGTCGTATACTCTATCCACGCCGCATCCGAATAGCTCAGCGATCTTCTCAGCGAGGTAGTTTTCGTACTGGCTGAGAGCCCTCATCTGGCAGGCTGTCTCGTAGTCGCTTAGGTCCTCGCGGAGGTGGTTATCCGCTATGCTGATCCTGACCGCGTCCTCGAAGGTGATGCCCTCGTAGACATCCGCTGCTATGCTATTGCGGCCGAGGCTGATTACTGCTGCGATCCGCTGCCACCCCGCTATGACTATGTAGCGGTCGCCCTGCTTCCAAAGCTTGACTGGGTTGACGAGTCCCGCCTTGGAGATGCTCTCCGCCTTCTTCTTTATCTCCTCGTCTTTAAAGTTCCTTCTGAACTTGAGCCTGGTGTTCGTAAAGTCGATCTTGGCGAATGGTACGTCTTCACGTCTTATTGGAATCATATTCTTACCTGGCAGCTGCGCCGAGGAGATCAGTTCTTAAGACTTTCGCTTGGCGATGCTAGCTGAATATGTTGAGCCATATGATTGGTATGAGGACGAGGTAGGCTGCTAGGTAGAGTGCATAGTTGAGGAACATTTTACTATTGCTCTCCGTTAGGGATGCGCGCAAAGATTGATGGGGTCTGGTTTTATCTGATCCCTAGATCCTCAAGTATGCAAAGCTGCGTGTGGTGCTCAGGAGCTGTCTGAATCAATCTTCGACAGGGCTTTGCCGCATGTCGCCTCGCTGGTGAGTGTGCTCGCTGCCCTGCAGCTACTCGACTTCTTTAGACCCGTATACCTCACGATGAGTCACCGGTTCTGGGAGAGCACCGTATTCAAGGTCGATTACCCCCTCTTCTCGTCTCTCTTGGTACTAACCCTTGTAGTAGCGATCTGGATACTGTCCCATAAGCCGTGGGTAGTACTCCTGCCCTTAATCGAGGGGGTAACACTCCTCATCTTTGACCCCCCGACGCGCGCGCTTGTGTTGAGTTCTAGTTCATTTAAAAACCTAGAAATGGCATAATTCCATTAGGGATTGATCCCTGAAGTGATGTGAATGAGGGGTAAAAACCACTATCCAATTCTGATGGAATCAAACTTGAAGAATGGAGCCCCGGGCGGGATTTGGACCCGCGATCTTTTGCTTACCAAGCAAACGCTTTGGCCAGACTAAGCCACCGGGGCAAACAATCATAAGCACAGGGAGGATTGATTTTAATCTTATCCTGTTGATTAAATGTGTTTAAATGAAATTATGGATCATGAATATTAAATCTAAAATTATCATGTTTTACGACTTATCAAATAAACGTTATTTTCGTCTATTTTAACAAATAATGGATTATTAAACGCCCGGAAAATCGATGTTATAAACATTAATTTTTTATTTAGAAATTATAGGAAAGTAATTTCTGATTATTGCCATTATATTTATATACTCAGAAATTATGTTATTTCTTAGGCTGGTGTAACGTGGGTCAGGTTGGTATAAGACGAGCGATAGTTGAGAGCCTAGTGCAAGGTACGTGCGACGAAGCTGCATTGAGAAGTAAGAGGGTTAAGACAATAGATCCGATAATGAGGGTTGGACGCAAGATGTACCCTTTCCTATCGGACCGAGAACTCGTCGACTATGCCTCGACTGCTCTGCGAATTATTTTGAATAGTAAAGAGTCTCCCTCTTATCAGACGACTCTTATTGCCTATTGACAGCAGCGAACTCATACACTTTTTTCATGTTGTCTATGTCGCTGCGTTTATCATCTATCGGGGTTTCCATTATCAACGGCTTTTTGATTAATTGGCTTGCGAGTATGTGACGGAACCCGTCTTGCCCGATCTTCCCGAGTCCTATATGTTCATGGTGATCAATTCTCGAACCTAGTTCGCCGAGTGAGTCATTTAGGTGAACGAGCTTCAGCCTACTGAAACCTACTGTTCGCGATATTTCACGGAGAGTCGCGTTTAGACCTTCTTTACTGGCTATGTTGTACCCTGCCGCGAATGCATGACACGTATCGAAGCAGATACCGACTCGTGAACCGCCAATGACTTTGGATATTTCAGCTAATTCATTCAGCTTAGAGCCCAGTTGGTCTCCGGAGCCGGAACTATTTTCAAGTAAGATCATCGGGCCTTTTTCGTCGGAGGCTCTTCCTAAGGCTTGTATGAGTCTAGTCTTCCCCTTAACGACTCCCGAGCCGGTGTGACTGCCTATGTGAGTTACTATGTATCGGATGCCTAACTCGTTGCATCTATCTATCTCTTCAATAAGGGCATCTAACGATTTCTCATAAATATCATCCCTTGGGCTTGCAAGGTTTGGAATGTATGGCATATGGGAGAATACAGGATTTATCTTTGATTCTCTATGCTTTCTCCGGAAGGATTTGATTTCTCTAATTTGGAGCGGTTTCGCTCTCCAAGCACGGGGGTTCCGGGTGAATATCTGAAATGTTGTACATCCAAGCTTCGTTGCCCTATCGAAGGACAGGTCTATCGACTCGGTTATGGAGACGTGGAACCCCAGCTTCACGTAGGTTAAATTAGCGGTTGGGATATTAAAATAAGTAGAGGAGCTTATACGGCCTTCTTAATTGCCTTATCGAGAATGTCCATGCCTGTGTCGAGCAGGTCTTCCTCGATCGTCAGTGGCGGGTGTAGACGGACGCAGTTGTTGTAAAGGCCAGCCTTTAGGATCATAAGGCCGCTGCTTAGGCATTCCTTGATGACTTTACTACTCGCATCCGGGTTGGGGGTCTTTGACTTCTTGTCGGTGACGAACTCCATAGCAAGCATCGGACCGAGTCCTCTGACATCGCCGATGATCTCGTACTTGTCTTTAAGCTCGTCGAGTCTTACTCGAAGGTGCTTCCCCATCTTTGCTGATTTTTGGACGATCTTTTCACGCTTGATGATCTCGAGCACTTTTAGGCCTGTGGCGCAGCTTATCGGATTACCGCCGTAGGTGCCTCCTAAGCTGCCTGGGTAAGTATCCTTCATCAGCTCGTCTTTAGCGACGACGCAGCTCAGGGGTAAGCCTGAGGCGATGGCTTTCGCAATCGTCATAATGTCGGGTTCGATGCCATAATGCTCAATAGCCCACATTTTACCGGTGCGCCCGAATCCCGTCTGAACCTCATCTATGATCATTTTAATACCGTGTTCGTCGGCGAGCTTTTTCAGCTCTTTGAAGTATTCGGGCGGGGGAGCGATAAATCCTCCCTCCCCTTGAACCGGCTCAGCAATTATAGCACCGACGGTCGAAGGGTCAACCTGGGTCTTGAACACGTTCTTCTCGATGTGGTGTACACAGGCATATCCGCAGCTTGGATACTCGACGTGGAAAGGACACCGGTAGCAGTATGCGTAGGGAGTGAAGTAGACGCCTGGGACGAATGGTCCAAATCCAATTTTATATGGATCCCACTTTCCAGTGAGGGTCATCGCCATCCACGTGCGGCCGTGGAAGCTGTTCTCGAAGCTTAGGATGTTTGGCCTCTTCGTTCCCTGACGGATGAGCTTTATCGCGTTCTCGACAGCCTCGCTTCCACTGTTTACAAACATAGCTCTCTTTTTGGCTTTCCCAGGTGTGACTTTCACCATCGCCTCAGCCAGCTTGACGTATGGCTCATAGTTTACTACGTGAATGCAACCGTGGATGAGCTTCCCAGCCTGGTCGCAGATTGTGTCAACGATTTCCTGCTTACAGTGACCTAGGCTCACTACCCCTATGCCGCTTGTGAAGTCGATCAGGGTATTCCCATCGACATCTGTGACAAGCGCGCCCTTCGATTCCGCTATACCGATGGGCTGAGTGAGGTAAACTCCGGGTGGCACAAACTCGTTTCTCTCAGCGAGTAACGCTTTACTCTTGGGACCTGGGACCTCTGTGATAAGGTTAGGAAACTTCGTCTTAGGCATGTTCCATCGACTATGCATCTTTGATTTCATTAATAACGATAATGGTGGGTGAAAAAATGGGTTAACGATTTTAGGCGACGGTGAGGGCGAGCACTGCCTTTTCAGTGTGCATCCTATTCTCACCCTCGTCAAAGACTACGCTATGGGGGCCCTCGACGACGGAGTCTGTCATTTCCTCTCCACGGTATCCCGGTAGGCAGTGCATGAAGATTGAGTTGGGTTTCGAGAGCTTGATAGTGTCGTCATTTATCTGATACTTGGCGAAGGCGACCTTGCGCTGTTCAATGTCCTTGTGCCCCATGCTATGGAACGTGTTTGCATATACAACGTCTGCTCCCTTAAGTGCCTCGTCGAGGTCATCAGTGACAACCATTTGGGTCTTACCAATACTAGCATGTTCTTCGGCGAACTTTACAATCTTGGGATTCGGCGCCCAACCCTTGGGAAGAGCGATGTAACAATCCATCCCGAGTAAACTGCTGCAGACCATAAGGGTATGACAGACATTCCACGGGTCACCAACATAGGTGAGTTTTAGGCCTTTGATCATACCCTTTTGCTCGCGGATCGTGAGCATGTCAGCCAGACCCTGGCACGGGTGAACGAGATCAGTTAGGGCATTGATGACAGGGTTCTTCATATACTTGGCGTACTCGTCAACGATCTCCTGACCGTATGTGCGGATTACGAGGGCGTCGCAATACCTGTCGAGGATACGGGCCGTGTCCTTGATTGGCTCCCCGCGAGCAAGCTGCATCGTATCAGGGGTCGCGTAAAAACTCTGGGCTCCGAGGTGAGCTATACCTGCTTGGAAGCTGAAGCGTGTGCGCGTGCTATTCTTCTCGAAGACCATAGCGATTGTGCGCCCTGCAAGATATTCATGGGGCTCCTTTATCATCCGTTTATATTTTAACTGTTGAGCTACGTCGAGCATGTAATTGATCTCTACTGGTGTGTAGTCCATTAGAGTGAGGAAGTCCTTTCCACGGAAGCGATCCTTCATACTCATGACTGGTCGTGTTATGATCCATCTAGAACGTCTTTAACATTAGCGGTCGCAGATGAGACGGTTTATTTTATATTACTATTAATGGAGAAAGTTTAGCTCAGCCGTTTTGATTCTAGCTATTTCCAATCTCCTAAAGATTTACGGATGTCTAGAATCTTGCCAAAATGGTAAGAGTTATGCTCGATTATTAACATCAGCTCTCTTAGATATGTGTTCTCAGTCTGCGGAACGATGGAGAGCAGGTCGATGTCAACGTCTTCTGCTAGCTTCACCGCCCTGTTCATATCCTTGAGAAAGCCATTCAGAGTCTTCATCCACTCACCCTCAGTAGGTACATGACCGGGTTCGGGCCAGAACCCCTTAGGCCATTCAGCGGGTTTCCAATCAGGATCGAGGGCGAAGTCGAGCAGGTCTTTCTGTGCCAGGCGCATGTGTTCAAGCTCCTCGTAGATAGAGTGGATAGCTTTGTTTGGTCTGACACCCCTCACCTCTGGTTTGACACCTTCTAGGGCTTTCCTATATGGAATGAAAGCCTGCCCTCCTTTGAGCGATTTTACTATGTGTTCTCTGAGAGCATCCATTTAAAACACTTCACGTTTGTCTGGTTGGTATTAGAAGAATATAAATTCAGAGTATAACTGCATCGGAAAAATTAAAGAGAGTTTCTTAGGCTCTCCATTGGCGGCCGAGGACCTCTCGGCTGATGATCACCTTTTGGACATTTGCTGCGCCCTCTGCGCCAATGCAATAGCTCATCACACCGCGGAGGCCCATCTCGAGGGGGCACTCTTTCGTGTACCCGTAAGCACCCATCCAAAGTAGTACTCTACGGAAGACGTCGAGGGCATGGTGGGGAGCCAGATACTTACACATACCAAGGTACTTGCTGACCTCCAGGGCGTCGAATTTGCCCGTCTTGTATTTCTGATCGAGCATCCAAGCTGTGCGATAAACGAGGCTCTTTATAGCTTCGTGATGGGCCGCCATGTCAGCGAGATCAAATTGGACTCCTTGGAATTTCGCAATCGGTTGCCCAAAGACCTGACGTTGCTTGATGTAATCCATACCAAGCTCCATCGCTCGCTCAGCTGCTCCTATGCAGCTCGCTGATACAAGTACGCGCGCAGCATCGAATCCCTCCATAGTGTAATAGAACCCCCTTCCCTCCTCGCCTATTTGGTACTCCTTGGGGAGCTGGACATCGGTCATCTTGAAGCCACCGGTGCTTATTGCCATCCTACCGGTATTCTCGAAACGCTTTGTGATCTCGACACCTGGGGTATTTATAGGCATGAATAGGGCAGTCATTCCCTTATGTCCCTTGCTTCGGTCTGTGTAGCCTGAGACGAAATAGCCACCGCCGATTTCGATTGCCTCAGCAGTTCCAC
Organism: Bathyarchaeia archaeon; assembly: GCA_041489375.1. GTDB lineage: Archaea > Thermoproteota > Bathyarchaeia > TCS64 > TCS64 > UBA8941. The sequence continues at coordinate 8,107 of JBGPRA010000020.1, forward strand.
TAATGTAGCACTTTTCACCATTTAGGAGCCAACCCGCGTCATTCTTCTTCATTGTCGTCTTGAACCCTGCTACGTCGCTCCCCCCACCGGGCTCAGTGGCACCAATACCTATGAATGACTCGCCTCTCGCTGCTTTTCGGAGGCACACTTCCCTCACTGCCTCATGGGAGTATTTATCAACGACATAACCCCAGCTCGCTTGAACGAGGTAAAACACCGGTGAAGCGACAGAAATGTCTGCGTATCCAAGCTCCTCGGCGCCAATAGATGCTGTGATCCAGTCAGCACCTGCGCCACCATGCTCCTCGGGTAACGTGAGACAGAGAAGACCTAAGTCCCCGAGTCCCTTCATGAAACTCCTAGGAATCTGATGATTGGTGTCGTTTTCCCTAACCTGTTCAAGGGGAAGGTTCTTCGAAAGCCAGTCCTTGACTGACTCTCTAAATAGCTGCTGCTCTTCGGTGAATGAAAAGTCTATCAATAATCACACCTTTTTGGTTTGCTTTTTGAGAGCCTCGACTGCATATAAGTACTTCGTCATAAAACGACAAGTAATTCGACGTAAGACGACTCAACCCAATAGCAACGATTAAAACAATTGACACCTCTTCACATTTAGGTTTCCTGAGATGAAAATACTCATTTTAGGTATGGGCCTTATGGGGCCCATTATAGCGAAAGACTGCTCCGAAGACCCGAAAGCGGAGATGGTAACGGGATGCGATATCGACGATATTAAGCTCAAGGCAGCGGAGAGGTACGTCAATAATAAGAAGTTCTTCACGAAAAAGGTGGATATCACCAAACAGGAACAACTCGTCGCTGCGATGAAGGGATACGATGTTGTTGTTAATTCAACAGCGGCTAAGTTTAGCATGGACGTCCTTAAGGCTGCCATCCAGGCGAGAGTCAACATTGTCGACCTCGCGGGAGGCGGATACCCGCAGATAGGCGAAGTCTATAAAGAGGTCGAAAAAGCGGGGATCACAGCAATACCAGGATGCGGCGTCGACCCTGGCTTAATAGATATTCTATGTGGTCAGGCTATGACATACATGGATGAGGTGGACGAGGTTAACTTCGCCTGCGGTGGTCTTCCCAAGGACCCTAAGCCCCCACTAGAATACAAGATAGTTTTCGGTGGCACAAGGATGCCGATCCGTCCTGGTAAAGTTCCCATGATTGTCGACGGTGAACTCAAAGAGCTCGATAGATACAGCGAAGTCGAATCCATCTTCGTAAATGACCACCAGGAAATGGAGGCTTTCATCGATGGCTTCCCCTCGAGCCTCCTCAAGCTATGTCAAGAGAATAAGGTCAAGAACTTCAGGGGGAAGACAATTAGATATAGTGGATACGTTGACAAACTAATGTTTCTACTCGACCTTGGCGTCATCAGTAGCAAACCCGTCAAATATGATGGTAGAGAGATTATTCCCGTCGACTTCTTCCACGAACTCATCTATCCTATAATAAAGTTCGACGAGAAGGCAGGCGACAAGGACATCACAGTACTTTTGGTAAGGGTCACAGGTAAAAGCGGTGGAAAGGACGTAGACGTCTCCTATGACATGGTGGACGAGTACGATGAGAAACACAAAATGACATCGATGGCGAAAACCACGGGCTTAACAGCAGCTATAATCGCGAGGATGCTTGCCCAGGGTGTAGTAAAGAAGAAGGGCATACAGTGGCCTGTCAGAGTCATCCGCGGTGAGCTCTTCGAGGAGTTGCTAAGCAGCCTCAGGAAGAGGGGTGTCGAGATAACTGAAACTATAACTAAGATGAGGAGCGTCTAATCCTTCTCACGTTGGTATTGTTGAAACAATCAATTTTTTTCTTAGATAAAAGTAAATTCCCACGGACATAATCGTGGGTATGTAAAAAATACAGAGTTCGAACACTGGATCAAGGAACATGTAGCTCGACCTTTGGACCGAGAATATCACTATTGATATGAGACCAAGAATGATGGCGGTAATCTTCCAAGATTCGACCTCAGAGGTGTTCAACGCTTATTAGAGCTGTGTTCCATGATAAAAAAGCTTCACTGGATTAAGCAAGATCGATCAGCGCAATGTCCTGATGGGAGCCATCTGGGAGAGTTCTCCTAATAGTCATGGGGAGTGCACCTGCCTTAAGCTCCGCTAAGGCTATATCTATCGGATCGCTAACCCTAGAGGGCAATTCAACCAGAATCGGAGCCCCAAGGGATACTTGCAGTGCGCGTGCACCTGCTATTCTCGCCCTCTCAAAGCGTGTGAGCTTCGGGGGACCTATCTGGACGTTCCCACTCATTTCGTTCCCTTCATTCTGTTTCTTTCAACTTCAATGATATGCCGCTTGCATACCTCTCACACCAGTCATGTCACCTTACCCCTTGTGTTGGGTGATGATCCTGAGCGCGTGGTGGCTATTATGTTGGAGTTACGCGCATCTCTCCTCGTGTTATGTGCAGTGTTATACTTGAGAACAATTTTTAGCTGTTGTCCAGCATTTTGTGTACTCAAGTTTTCACCATGAAACTAACCTAGCAAACCAGACACTCTTAATATAAACGTGCCTATTAACCCTTTCAAAGAGATCTTGAGTCTAGAAACGAGAAATGACAAGAAATCTAGCGAAAGAGCTTGCCCTAAGTTTACTTCTCAGCGATTACTTTGTTTATTATGGAGCCGATTTTCTCTACTCCAACCTCGACTACGTCGCCCGGTTTGAGAAGGCCGAGGGGGTTGGATGATCCTACGCCAGAAGGGGTCCCAGTGGCGAAAATGTCACCAACTTCTAGGGTGATGCCAGCCGAGAGAGTCGCCACGATTTTCTTAATATTGAAGATCATGTCACTTGTTTTCGCGTGCTGCCTTTTAACACCATTAACCTTACACCAGAGTTCAAGATTCTGTGGATCATAGATCTCTTCCTTCGTTACGATCCATGGGCCCATCGGCGCGAATGTATCAATACTCTTCCCTCTGTACCACTGTTGATGCTTTGACTGGAGATCCCTTGCCGAGACATCATTGAACACCATATAGCCAACTATGTGGTCGTAGACCTTCTCCTCAGGTATGTTCTTCCCTTTCTTCCCGATCACAAAGGCGAGCTCTGCCTCGTAATCCAGTCTCTCCGTTACCTTGGGGTAAATGATGTCGTCGTACGGTCCAGTTACGGCGGTAGGTGGCTTTGTGAAGTAGATAGGTACTGCAGGCAATTTAGGTGCAGTACCACCGCTCCCCTCCTTGACGTGCTCGGCGTAATTCAAACCAAGACAAACGATATTCTTCCTCGGTCTCGGTATCGGAGCCATTAACTTCACTTTCTTTAGAGGTGTGAGATATTTCGATCCTTTAGAGGCCTTAACGGCTTTCTTAGCTTCGGATAGTCCCTTAGAACCGAGATCGAGGAGCCCGAGCATATCTAGATACCCGACCCCCTTTCCCTTGAACGAGTCGCCTAAGTGCGCCTTGAAGGCGGTGTTGAGGTCGATAACGAAATCACCGACAACTGCACCGATGGTGACGTTATTGCTGGTACGATAGGTCACTAGCTTCATATCAATCCCATATACCAATATACTCAAGTTTTTAACACCATACGGAAAAATAATTAGGAAAATGGAATGAACATAAGAACCCACGTAGGAATATCCCATAGCCTAGTCGGCACACCCATTAAGGTGGTTAATGGTGTCGAGTCGACCGTAGAACTCAAAGCGCTGAACGAGATGGCGGCAGATTCTTCTGGCCTCATCCATGGTGGCTTTACATTCGGGCTCGCGGACTACGCAGCGATGCTCGCTGTAAATCACCCAAATGTCGTCCTCGGTTCTGCTCAAGCTAGATTCATGGCTCCGGTAAAGATCGGAGAAACGATGAAGGCCTATGCAAAAGTCATCAAAACAGATGGGAGAAGGAGCGAAGTAAACGTTGAGGTGAATGTTGATGAACAAAAAGTCTTCACAGGAGTGTTCACTTGTTACTCACTTGAGAAACATATATTAAACTAATGGAGTTGAGAAACATATTATAGGAAAAGAGGCTCAAAATGAACTCGCGCGCGCATTGGAAACTGCAACAAGAGAAACTGAGCGATTTCAGGAATTGGAGGAATGGATGAACCGCAAGATTATGACAGCTGCCAAGTACATTACATGATTGATTGCAATTCTTCCTTTAGCTCAATGACTGTCGGTTGCTTGGGGCACTTTTATTAATCATTTTCCAAAAGATGATCGTATCACACGTGCTAAGATTGTTAATTGGTATTTACATCGTTAGGCGGGCGCGCGCGAAGATTGATGGCATTAGAAAATAGGTTGTTAGAATAGATACTAACTTTTTTATATTGGACGTTGGTAGATAGTCGGCGTTCAGGTGTGGAACATGACTATCGTAATTGATCCTTCCAAGAAAGGTCTTGAAAAGGTACTTAGAGACTACCAGATTGAGGCACTAAAAATCATTTGGAACAGTGACAATAATGGTATGACCTCGAGAGAGGTATATCAGGCGGTAAACCGATCCCTAGGAAGTAAAACAATCTCCAGGGCTTCGATAATCAACTTTCTCAACGACATGGTCGACGAGAACGTCCTCAAGTATGAAGAGGAGACCTGCAAAGGGGGCACACGAAGAAAGTACTTCACCGGGCTCGATGAGAAGGGTTTCAAGAAGCACGTCGCCACGGTCGTCTTTAAAAGCTTCATGAGGGACTTCCCGGTCCAAACGAAGGAAGCCGTAGCTGAAGCCCTTAACGACAACTAGAAAAATCTAGGTCCTTTTTAAACTACATAACTTCATTGTTTCTAGGAATGAGAATTACAGTCAATGTAAAAGCTGGTGCCCGAGAAGAAGACATCGAGAAGACGGGTGAAGGTCACTATATCGTGAAGGTTAAAGCTCCTCCAAAGAAGGGAAAGGCTAATCAGGCGGTTCTAAAGCTTCTGAAAAAGTATTTTGGCATGCAAGTTACTCTAATTTCAGGCGCCACTTCTACTACAAAGATCATCGAAGTTATAGAGGAACAGGATTAATCATCGAAGATAGAGGAAAGGCACATGACTAGGGTATCTAACAGGGTTCGATCGATAGAGGTCGCGAAAGCTGACGATCTGAGCACTGAGGTTTACATTCTTGAGTGCGATGGGGGCTTAATCCTAATCGATGTCGGCTTTACCCCCCTCTGCATCAGCAACATCGGAGCTGAGCTTGTCGAAATGGGTAAGAACTGGGAGGATATCAAGCTCATCCTTATTACGCATGCACACGGAGACCACATAGAGAATCTCCCGAGAGTTCTCAAACTTATTGGCAGCCCCGATGTTATGCTTGGCGCTGGTGACGTTGACTCGCTTAAAGAGCAGACCGGCGTAAAAGCGGATATGGGTCTAGAACATGGTGACCTCATTAGCGCTTGTGGAGGGATAGAGATTGTCGCCGTTCCTGGTCACTCCGATGGAAACCTCTCCTTCTACTTAAGAGACGAGAAAATGATGATCGTTGGCGACACAGTTTTTGGAGACGATGATGGAAACCTCTACCCACCACCTGAGAAATACAGTAATGATGCGGATTTGGCAGCACGTGAGATAAGAAAGCTCTTAGCATATGATTTCGATAAACTTCTCCTATCCCATGGAAAAAACATTCTAAAAAATGCTAAGGGTAAAGTTGAGGAACTAGTAAGTACCTAACCAAGGGCGGCTATAACGTCCTTTACTATCTTACCTGGCTCCACACCCATTTTCTTCGCTTTTGTAGTAGCCATTTTTATCTGGGCGTTGAGTACATCATCAAAGGTTTTCACGCCGCTGACTATTGCTGCTGCTGAACCGAATTTCTCCACAGCTTCTATGTTAAGATAGCCACACATGATGTAGCCTTTGGCTCCTTTAATTAAGAGGAGAGGAGGAGCGTTCTCAGGTAGTGTCGACTTCATTGCTTGGAACGTCTTACCGTCTACATCGATTTTCTCTATCTCGAACAACTTGAATCGATAGATGGAGCTTGAAGATTGGGATTTAACCCCTTCGGGCTTGTGCGCGATATTAATTCTTTTCTGTCTTAGACTTGAACATGGTGAATCCACAGTTCCCGCAGGTATAGCGATCGCCGTGATCCGCCATGAAATAACCGCGTCCACATCGGTTGCAGAAGGGTCTTTTTCGCTCAAGTTTGCCGTCCTTGATCTCATACTTCTTGTAGATCGAGTCGGCCGCTTTCGCAGGCTTCTTCTCAGTGGGTTTCTTATCACCGGCTTTTTGAGACACTACTTCTTCTCCTCCTCAGTAGCTATTGTGGCTTTATCCTCAGTCTTAGTAGCTTCTTTCCCCTTGTTTCTCGTAATTATATATTTGGGCTCGACTGCCAGCGCAGTTGCGGCGTCGTTGTATACATTTGCTATACCAGTGGTAACTCTGGTGCCTGATTTGGTCTGCAATGTGCGGACGTAGACGTTATCCGGCTCTGTCCTCATCAAGACCGCGATCTCGCGCCTCACATCGGTTCTGCTTGGGGTGGAGGCTTCAATGATTTTAAAGGAAAGCTCTTTCCTCCCAATCACTTTGTTAATCTTTGTTGATGTTAGATCCAGCTTCATGTCTCTTCATCTCCATTCGGTTTAGAAAGCCTCTCGCCCAGTCCCGCCTTTCCTCGGATACGGTCACTGCCACTAGCCCCTCGTGGGGCTGGCCGTAGGCTATCACCGAGCCGAGAGGCATCTCAGCCAACAGCGGGAGGACCAGAAGGTCCTCTTCACCTTCCACGACTATAGCCACCCTCCTTTTAAGTGTTACCGCAGTCCGAAGAGCGAGCCAAGCCTTGGCATTGATGGTGGCTGCTTCGTTAGGGACGTTAACCTCCTTTAAGCCATGTACAATAGGCTTGATCTGTGCACGGAGTGTCTTGTTATCCACAACTACTATGTCTGGGAATAATCCCGCGGCAATTACATTTGCTGCTACAAAGTCACCGACGACTGCTAAGAGCGGAGGTTTGACTATGAGTTTATCCCTGAGCTTTGCAGTGGTCTCAGTTGGCTCACCTCGGTAAAGTTCTCCCAAGGGAGTCTTGAGTTCGCTACGAAGGGATTCTGGAAGAAGCAGAGTATTGATGGGAAGGAGTTTTGGATTGGTCCTTTTACCGGATCTTGAGGGCATACTGCCCCGCCTCTTTGATATTCATTTTCTCCGCTAACTGGCTTTTAGAGGGATTAAGTATGATTACGAAACCGAGAAAGTCTTCACTTAGTTCTGATCCTTTACAGACTGGGCAGGCGTTCTCGTTCGTTATGACCTTACAGGTTCTGCATGCTTTTGCGGGCATTACTTCTTCTTCTCCTCCTTGGGAGTTTCCATAGCTTTGACCTCGCTGCTAATCCAATCGATCTTTCCAAGCATGGGCTGGCGAGCGGTGACACCAATCTTCCCAGAGCTACGCCCTTTAGGGAAGCTGACGGCGACCATTCTTACTCTGAAGAGGTCTCCTCTCTGAATAGTACGTCCACTTTCTTTACCAAGAAGGATTCCCTGCCTTTCATCGTAGCTTATGAAGTCGTCCATAAGCTGGCTGACGTGGAGTAGGGCATCTACTGGACCTATCCTTAGGAAGGTACCGAAGTCGGCGACCTCAACGACCTCACCCTCAACGATCTCCTGTAGCTGGGGGAAGAAAGTCATGATACTGAATGTAACCTGGTGGTGGGTTCCACCGTCGCCCGCGACGATGCGACCTATAGGGTTGACTTCTACTTTGTTTACGGAGATTACATAGCCGAGGTTCTCGTCAACGAGTCCCTCGTATTTGCCGCGTAGCTCCTCATAAGCCGCGGCGTCAAGTGGCTGGCCGAACTTAGATGGGCTTATCCTAATGGTGTCCTTCAGGGTGATTAGGTTGAACATCGCATCGCCTCAACTTAGCCGGGGTTGATTCATAAAAACGTTGTTGAAGTTCACAGCTCTATAAGCACCTCGAAGGACTCCTTGCTAATGATCTCTCCGAGGTCTTTCTTCCATTCGTCGCCGACTGCGACGAGAATATAGATACCTGCTATATCAGCACGCTGATTTCTAACTAGGTCGACGAGTGCCTTAATTGTCTCGCCGGAACGGACAACGTCGTCAATTATGAGTATACTGTCCTTTTTCTTGAGTGATGTTTTGGGGACATACATTGTCTTCCGCATGGCGGAACCTTTGGGTATGAACGATTCCTCGAGGAACTCGTTGATGCCGACTTCTTTAGTCTCCTTAGCTACTAAGAGGTCTACGTCGAGGAGGTTAGCAACGAGAGTTGAGCATGGTATACCGTCGACAGCTGCGGTGAGCACTTTTGTAACGCGGCGCCCTGCGAATTTTTCCATGGCGTAGTTCGCCATGATCTTGAGCCAAGTGATTTCCGCAACTAAGGGAGTGTTATCAAAGTATCCCTCTTCGTCGAAGTTAATTCTCTTTTTTAGCTCGGCCTTGATGTCAGTAATCTCCATCAGTTTCTCGTAGAGGCCCTGGGCCCTATCGTAACTTGGTAGGACATGTCCCCTCATGTACCTACTTAGTATGGGTGGGCTGAGTCCGAGGTAGTCGGATAGCTCCTGGTATGTGTGACTCTCGCTGGCGACCTTAAGAAGGTCGGTGATCATCATTCTGTACTTTAATTCCCGTACTCTCGTCTCAGCCATTCATCTCATCTCCCAGCCGGCGGAGCGGGCCTGAGGGGATTTGAACCCCTGACCAACGGCTTTCTTCGACCCTCGGGTCTTAAAAGGCCGACGCTCTTCCTTGCTGAGCTACAGGCCCATGGCCCTAAGCGTTTAGCCAATAGGATAAACAGCGTATTTAACTGTTTTTGGTTTTGCTTTAATCATTCAATATATATGCTTTTTTTGGGTAAAATATTCATATGAGGGTGAGATATAAAACGAGTCGAGCCCCCTCGACATACTTATTAGATTGAGAGTCTTTCCCTTCTGGTAATCACGCGCGGCCGTGGTCCAGCCTGGTAAGACGCCAGCCCCCCACGACCCTTTTCGGGGAAAGCTGGTGACCCGGGTTCAATTCCCGGCGGCCGCACCAACGATTGTTTTTACTCGTGTCTTAAGGCTTCTACGGGACTCAAACTAGATGCGCGCCATGAAGGATATAGCCCTGACAGAACGCAGGTCACAACCGAAAAGCCGACGACGAATAACCCAAGGCTCAAGCTTAGGTCGGGGGCTAATCCAATGTAGGCACCGACAGCTATACTTAGTGCGAAGCCTCCTAGAGCTCCTATTGTACCTCCAACTATCCCGGTTAGGATTGATTCAGATAGAAATATAAGTAGAATATCGCGGCTTTTCCCGCCTAAAGCCTTGATAGTCCCTATCTCCTTAGTGCGTTCCATTACACTGATTGTCATCGTGTTGATTATCCCGACTCCAGCAACCACTAGTGAGATTGCTGCGATACCACCGAGTACTGCCTGGATGGTTCCGAGAATTCTATCGACCATGGCTTGGGCAGTAGCCGCGCTGATGACCGAAACCTGATCCAGTTTTGCCTTGATATCTTTAGTGACCTGAGCGATATTGTCGGTTGAATAAGTTGTGAGTGAAATCACTGTGAATTTGCCGCTTGTTTCGAATATCTGCTCATAGGTTTGTTGGGGTATAATGATGAGTGAATCGGTTTGACTAAAGGATCCGCCAGTCTGTTTAAGAACCCCAATGATCCTCAAGGTTATTTCTTTCACAACACCATTCACGGTTGTGGTGAGTTGTATTCGATCCCCGACTTCGAGTATGGGTAAATCTTCATCTTTAGGCTGAGCAACGGTGTGGCCTATTACAGCTACTGCTGAGTCAGAGTTGAGAAATGTGCGGCCATTCTCGAGTTCCATGGATTTGTTTATTTTGAAAAACTGATCACTGACACCGTAGATGGATCGAGTATAGGTTTTCCCCTTTACTGTGAGCTTACCGGATCCACCTGTACTAATGGGTGAGATGTACTCGATATTAGGGATCTTTTTAATGATGTTAAGATCTTTCCATGTTAACGTTCTTGCGAAGTCTCCTACATTGAATCCTCCACCGCCAGAACTCATACTACCGGGTATTATCTGTAATGTGGTAGCGCCGACGGCTCCGAGCTGGTCTGATATGAATATATTCATTCCCTGAGTCATCGAGACTAGCCCGGTTACAGCAACACAGCCGATGAGGATGCCTATGAGGTTAAGGGCGAAGCGGAACTTACGCGACCTCACACCGTCCCATGCCGTGCCGATGACGTCCCCGATCTTCAAGAGAATACACCTGCTACTGGATTCCGAAGAGCCTCTTTATCCATCCCCAGATACCACCATCGCTAGCTGGTGGATTCACAACCGTAGTATTGGGAGTAACTGAGAGAGGAACACTGATTGTTGCATTCTGTTGAATATTCTTACTATTTAAATAAGTGATTCTTAGTTTCAGGCTATAATCTCCTGTCACTGAACTGTTACTTACAGCGAACTTCAGTGTGAATGGGACTGGGCTGTCAGGATCTATCGCACCGATATACTCAGTGCTACCTGTAACCTGTATTACCGGTGATTCTGGTAATACCTGCAACTGTGTAAACTCCACCCTCCCCGTTCCAACGAGCAGAAGGTCTGCTTCCAAAGTCTGGGTACTACCTCTCTCTGCTATTATTCCTTGATCCTGCATTAGTGAAAAATGAACTAGATTCTCGACTGGGACTGTGATCGTCTCGATAGCTACGCCTTGGATACCTTTCGAGTCAACGTACTTTATAGAAACCGTTAGGGGAATATCTACAGCGGTAGCAGATCCACTTAGCAACAGTGCGTAAGAGAATTTGGTCAACTTTCCTACAGCCAAATCACCCAAAGAGACCGTGGTCGGATTCATCGGCAAGATTAAGCCCTTAACATCGGTGGTCAGAACTGCCTTCGCATTGGAAATAGATGCATCAGAGCATTCTGCTTGGAGGTCGATGCTGAATGTCTCTCCCGGAACGACTGTTCGAGGGTTAAGATTTGTGATAGTGATCACTGGACTCTTCGTCACCGCAGAAGTTGTGACCTCCAACGGGACACTGACTGTTTGCCTGTTCTCGACATCCGAGTCGTTTGTATACCAGACTTGAGCCGTTAACACGTACGCCCCGATTGGCGTGTTCTCCAAGGACTTAACCTTGACATTAAATGAAACTGACCCACCTTGCTTCAACTCAGTGATGTTATAATTTATCTGACTCGTGAGAGTAAACAGGGGACTCGCCGAAGAGAGTGTGATATCTACGTTTGTTACACTCGAAATAGCCATGTTTTCGACGGTCAGTGTGACTACACTTTCCACCCCCGGAGTCAACTTATTGTCTGATGATGTGATCTTTATCGCAGGAAGTGATGGTTTTTCAACGACGATTGATAGTGGGATCGTCACGGTAACAATTCCGCGTCCAGTGCGCAGATAACTAAGTGTCATGGTAAGAGGATAAGCACCAATAACGACGTTCTGATCTACCATGATGAGAACTTCGTAATCAGCTGACTTGTTGCGTTCAATTAGATTAATTACTTTTTGTGACCCGTTAATTATTGATACTCCAGGGGTCGTGGAACTAAGCAATGCTTCGATCTCGGTTACATCATAGTCTCCACTATTATACAGATTGATATTGATGTTGCTCTTGCTTCCAGCTGCGAGGGTCGTGTTTGTCGTCGTGACCTGAAGATGGGGAGTATAGTTATCCGCATAGATTGACATGATCTGGCCTGCCATGAGGCAGACGAGTAGTATGGGTATCAGGTACTTCTTCTTTACATTCATTTTTATCACTTGAATTTTTTCTCTCCTGCGATCTCTCCATCGTGGATTTGAAGTAACCTATCGGTGACTTCAGCCACATTTGGATCGTGCGTAATCAGAACGAAGGTCTTCCCCTGTTCCTGGTTAAGTTGGCGTAAAAGGGCCATTATTTCCTGCCCGGTCTTGGAGTCCAGGTTGCCGGTTAGTTCGTCGCATAGGAATAGAGGCGGATCATTCGCTAGTGCTCTCGCTATTGCTACGCGTTGCTGCTCGCCACCACTGAGCTGATTAGGTTTATGGTCGAGCCTATCACCGAGTCCCACAGACTCGAGAAGCTTCTTCGCTCTCTCATCCCTCTTCTTATGAGGCACGCCGCTTATAGAGAGGGGTAACTCGACGTTGTGGAGAGCGTCCATTCTCTGGATTAGATTGAACTGCTGAAAAATGAACCCAATCTCCCTATTTCTAAGATCGGCGAGCTGGTTATCATTTAGGGTAGAGATATCTGTGCCGTTTATGAAGACCTTCCCCAACGTTGGCCGATCGAGGGCACCCAACATGTTCAGAAGGGTAGACTTACCGCTCCCTGACGGCCCCATTATCGCCATGAATTCGCCTTTTTCTATCTGAAGGTTGACGTTGTTAAGTACCCGGAGGGGTC
>JBGPRA010000021.1:0-20052 GCA_041489375.1 Bathyarchaeia archaeon
CTGACATTACCCATCCTAACCCAGCGATACGCGATTGGCCCGCTCTAAGAATATCAACCCGAACCCACCCCCTCCAGAAGAGGAGGCACCGCGTTTGGCCCCTATACAATTTCAGCTGCGCAGTCGACGACCACTTCATGGGCATCAGCCACGTTATAAGTGGAAAAGAACACGAGGTCAACAGCACCCGCCAGAAATACCTCTACGACCACTTCGGTTGGCAGTTCCCCAACGTGATCAACGTAGGTCGTCTTGGTCTCGAGGCGGGAATACTAAGCAAGTCAAAGATCAGAGCGGGCGTAGACAGTGGAGAATACTCTGGCTGGGACGACCCCAGACTCGGAACGCTCCGCGCCTTAAAGCGTAGAGGGTTACAGCCCGAAACGATAAGAGATATTATGATCCAAGTGGGACCGAAACCCATCAACGTAACCATCACCTGGGGGAACATAGCTGCTGTAAACAAGAAGCTCATCGATCCAAATGCAAACAGATACTTCTTTGTTGCTGACCCCGTTGAGTTGAAGGTTAAGGGATTGAAAGGACCTCTGCAGGCGAGACTGCCACTCCATCCTGATTATCCCGAGAAAGGTTACAGGGAGTACACAATCGAGCCTGAGGATGGTGAGTGTATATTCCTCGTCCAATCAAAGGACCTAACTGATGCTAAAGAGAGACTTATCCGCCTCATGGGGCTAGTCAACATCAAAGTTAAGAAAACTGGGAAGACCGCTGAGGGCAAGTTCGACTCAATGGAGCACCAGGTCGCTAGAGAGAAAGGTGCCGCCTTTATCCACTGGCTCATAAAGGAAAACTCAGTCGACGCTGAGGTCGTAATGCCCAACGCCTCCGTCGCCAAAGGCAAAGCGGAGAAACTCGTCACAAAGCTCAAGGTGGACGATATGCTCCAGTTCGAACGTTTCGGTTTCGTCCGCGTTGACTCACTAAATCCACCTAGGTTCTACTATGCCCACGACTAATCAATCTCTTTACATAACATTTAAAAACAAAGGGTCCGGGTCTACTATGCACAACTGGAGGAAATGACAATGTCAACGGATCCTTCGAAACCGTTCTATGTCAAGTTCGAGGTCCCTAAGGAAGTAGCCGAAGCCGCATATGAAGCCCTAAAGGTCGCCCGGGAGACAGGCAAGATAAGGAAGGGCACGAACGAGACAACTAAGACAATCGAGAGGGGTAAGGCTAAACTCGTCCTCATAGCTGAGAACGTGTCGCCCCCCGAGGTAGTTGCACATCTCCCACTGCTCTGTGATGAACGAAAAGCACCCTATGTCTACGTGCCAGATAAGCAGCGCATCGGTGAGGCTCTCGGCTTAACTGTAGGCTCGGCTGCAGCCGCCATCGAGGAGACCGGGGACTCGGAAAAACTAGTAGCCGAGATCATCGAGAAGCTTAAAGGTATAGTCAAGTAGGGTGAACCTCAGTGTCCGAGGAACAGGAGAGTCTGACGCAAGCGACAGTCGTCCAAATTATAGGTAGGACCGGCCTGACTGGTGAAATCATGCAGGTTCGCGTCAGGATCGAGGATGGCAAAGATAAAGGGCGTATCATCACCCGGAACGTAAAAGGCCCTGTGAGGATCGACGACCTACTGCTGTTGCGTGAGACTGAGCGCGAGGCTAGGAAGATCAGGTAGGGCTAATATATGCCGACTGTCTACAAATGCGCGTTTTGCGGGAGCGATATCGCCCCCGGCACCGGGATAGGCTTCGTCCGGAGGGACGGCCGCGTCCTCAGGTTCTGCGGGAGCAAATGCAGGAAGAGTAGCCTAAAGCTTGGCAGGGACCCCAGGAAGTTCAAATGGACTAAAGCCTGGGGCCAGCAGCGCTAAACTGCTTATATTTCATAATCTTTAACCTTTTTTCAGGGTTTTCTTCACCCTTCCAGTTGGCAAAGCCATTATAGGCAGAGAGGTTTTCCATATCAGGACTAAGAATGTATCAGGAGACTCTCGTTATCCTAAAGCCCGATGCCTTGGAGCGGAATCTCGTGGGAGCGATCATAGATCGCTTCGAGAAGGTGGGGCTTACGATAGTCGACATACACTACTATCAAAGGGTAAACGAAGCGATTCTTAGAAAGCACTACCCTAACACTATGGCTGAGGGGCTGGGAAAGAAAGCGCAGCTTGCAACTTCAGGAATAAAGGACCCTAAGGTTCACGGCATGAAGGTGCTTGAGAGGCTTAGGAAGTACTTCACCCGTAACCCAATCATCGCCATAAAATTCGGAGGCGAGGACGCTATACAGACAGTGAGGAAGGTGACAGGCTATACCGACCCTGCCACTGCGGAGAAGGGGACAATCAGAGGCGACTTTGGCGCAGACTCGATAGCGAAGAGCACCGCCGAGGGACGCGCTTGTGAGAACCTCATACACGCCTCAGGCAACTCCGAGGAGGCGAAATCAGAACTGGCCCTCTGGTTCCCCGAGTAACTAATGGGTTGAGAATACCCCTAACTCGATCAATAAAAGCAGTGACGTCGCGTACGACTCAACCGTCGTCGCATTGATCAAGTTAAAAAACCTAGAAAAAGAGAACCTACCTTACCCTCTTCCCTGTAATATAATCCTCGACCCACTTATGCGCCTGGTCATCGGGAACCTGCTGAGGCGGATGTTTGAAGCTGTAGCTGCTTATCCCGAGGAGGGGGCCACCTATACCCCGGTCGAGAGCGATCTTCATCGCTCTAACAACGTCGATTACTACACCACCGCTATTCGGGCTGTCATTCACTAGAAGCTTCGCGTCCATCGTAAGGGGTAAGTCACCAAAAGCTTTGCCGTTAATCCTGATGTAGCAAACCTTGTGGTCTTCAAGGAACGGGACGTAGTCGCTGGGGCCAATCCTGGTTGGCACCTCGTAGGGGATGAGGCTCTGGACTGCCTGCGTCTTGCTGATGCGCTTCGTCTTGAGCCTGTTCTCAACCGTCATGTTAAGGAAATCGGTATTGCCACCGATGTTAAGCTGATATGTTGAATCAATCTTGACTCCGCGATCGTAGAAGAGCTTCGCGAGGACCCGGTGAACTATCGTGGCGCCGACCTGGCTCTTAATGTCGTCACCTGCGACTGGGAGTTTCTTCTTCTCGAATTTTTTAGCCCAAGCTGGGACGCTGCAGATGAACTCTGGAATGCAGTTGACAAAGGCGCATCCCGCATCGAGGGCGGCTTGTGCGTATATTTGTGTACCCTTAGCGCTGCCGACTGGAAGGTAATTTACTAGCATATCAGCATCAGTCTCTCGGAGTATCTGGGCTACATCCACGGTCTCAATATTGTTGTCGACATGGAAGGCTTCATACATATGGGGCGCGACACCGTCGCTTATTGGTCCCGCGTAGACCTTGGCACCTGTCTTGGGGACATCGCTGAACTTAGCACAGCAGTTGGGTTGAGCCCATATTGCATCCGCGAGATCCTTACCAATCTTCTCTTTATTGACCTCGAAAGCAGCGACAAACTTGATGTCTCTTATGTGATAGTCCCCGAAGTAAGCGTGCATGACGCCGGGGATGTCTTCGTCTTTCTCGATGTTCTTGTAAAACTCAACACCCTGGACAAGGGCGGAGGCGCAGTTGCCAACGCCGGCAATGGCTACCTTGATTACCGTGTCAAATCCTCCGTGAGCGCCTGTATTATCAATACGCTGAAGCGGTATCCGTTTAAGGGTTTCTCAGGAAGTTTTAGTGGGTTACTTTAAATAATTTTTAACGACGCCGAGGAGCGCCTCTATCTCCTCTTCGGTATTGAAAAAGTGGCAGGAGACCCTAATCCCACCGATACCTGCGGCATACCTAAGAGCGACAATAATCCCGCATTTAGTGATAGCGTTGTAGAGTTTCAGGTTCTCCTCGTGTCTTCCCGTTGTAAAGGTGACTAGTCCAGTGTGCTTTTTTATTTCCTCGGGGGTGTTCACCTTGACTTTAAACTCTTTCAGTCCATCTATCAACTTCCCCGCGAGCTCCCTATTCCTTTCCTCGATGTTCCCGAGACCAATTTCGTTAAAGTATTTTAGTGCAGCATGGAAACCCCAGATTGCCTCACTTGAGAGAAGACCTTGGTTGAACTTTTCCGCCCCTTTGTAAAGGGGGTAGTCCCAGGAGGATATGTTGTCATGGCTTGGTTTCTCCCATGGTTGCCCGTCACGGAAGGCTTCCTCCACCTGGTTATAGCACCTATAGGTGGGCTCGTAGCTTTCAGCGATCTCCCGCTTAACGTAAAGGACTCCAGCCATGGATGGGCAACACATCCACTTTTGGCTACCAAACGTGTAAAAATCGACGTCGTCCCTTGAGGGCTCTACCTTCATGTTACCCTGACTCTGATAGCCATCATCGACTACTAAGGCGCCGTGGTTATGGGCTATCTGCGTCACGGCCTTGACGTCGTGGAAAATCCCCGAAGTCCATTCTACATGGCTTAGACTGAGGACGCGTGTCTTATCATCTATGGCTGCCTCGAAGTCGCCAGTAGTTATGATGCCATCCCTGTGTCTAATTGTCCTAATCTCGACACCTTTCTCCCTCCAGGGGAGAAAGGGGTATGATCCAGTTGGGTACCCGAGATCAGTTATAACTATGTTCTCCCCCCTCTTGATGCTAAGCATACTAGAGATTATGTTGACTGCTTGGCTCACTCTGTTGACCCAGGTTATGTCATTCTTATCGACGCCGAGAGCTCTAGCGGCTTCTTTCTTGGCGTCTGGGGCCTTCATTGTCGTATTCTCGTAAGTGTAAAACTCCCACCAATCTCTAGTCCTCTCTTGTACCCGCGTTAAAGCGGGGCCATGAGCAGCGCTGTTCAGGTACTTAAGGTACGAGATTACCGGAAACTCTGCCCTAATCTCCTCAACGTGCTTGGAAATATCCATGGACAAGAAATAGCTAAGCGAGATATAAGAGAAATTAGGATGTGCGTCTATAGGTTCCAGGGCGAGGTGAGAAAATTGTCCCATCCCTCATCAGAGTACTTATCAACTTCGCTGCCTCGCTCCTATTAATGCCCTCTTCGGCGAGCGCCTCATAAAGGTCATCGTCCCTAACTGGACCTGTTCTCTCCAACTCCACTATTTTAGCGAGTACCTTCTGGAGCTGTGTCTGTAGGCTTCTAGGTTTCCCCGTGTATAGGATGTCAATATCTATCTGACCTGTGGAGACGTCGATACCGACCTGCTCTAAGCTTGTTTGCATCAAGGTGATGACTGCCTCCGCGTCTTCCTTAGTGACCTCGTTACGTAGGTGAGCTTTGGCTCTAGCCTCGGCGAGCCTCACTAGGCTCTCTAACTGACGCGCTGTGATACTTACTGCTGAGGCTTCTCCACCTTCGATGGAAGCTGTCCTCATCTTGACGTAAAAGTCCTTGAACCGAGTAATGACCTCCTCGTTGAGGATGGGGCGGACGCGTGTCTTGGCGTAACTTATGTACTTCCGGAACAACTCGGGGTCGATGGGGGAAGTAATGGTTGAACCTGCAGCCCTATGGAGACCCAGGATATGATCTGCCATGGTTGCGTCTCTCTCCGCGTCAGGTACATCCTTGAGGACAAAGATTACATCGAACCTGCTCAGTATGGTGACGGGGAGGTTTATGTTCTGCCCGATCGTCTGGTAAGGGTTGTAGCGACCTAAAGTCGGATTTGCTGCAGCGAGGATGCTTGTACGAGCGTTAAGTGTTGCAACTATACCGCCCTTCGCGATGGGAACTATCTGCTGTTCCATAGCTGGGTGTATCGCACCCCTATCCTCCTCCCTCATCTTGTCGATTTCGTCAATACAGCAAATTCCTTGGTCACTAAGGACTAAGGCGCCAGCCTCGAGAATGAAGTTGCCCGTTCCCCCCTCCTTAACTACTGCAGCGGTGAGCCCCGCGGCAGTGCTCCCCCTCCCTGTTGTCATCAGCCCCCTTGGCGCTATCTTCGCTGCGAACTGTAGGAGCTGACTCTTACCTGTTCCCGGGTCACCGACTAGAAGGACGTTTATGTCACCCCTTATTCGGACGTCTGGGAGTTCCTTACTTAGTCCACCAAAGAGAAGATAGAGGATCGACTCCTTGACGTTTTCGAGGCCGAAGATACTTGGAGCTATGGATTGAAGCAGCCTACGGTGTACCCAGGGATCCTGGGCGATCTCCTTGATCTTTTCCTCGTCAGCGGGGGAGATGTCGGTCATCTCAGACTCGCGTCCGCTCACCTCGAGATGGCTCGCCTCCATAACCATGTCGAAGATGCGTAGTTGCCCTCCACGGCCAAAGCGCTGAAGTAGGTTAACGGAGCCAACAAGGGTTATCCTATCACCGGGGCGAGCTTGGTCGACAATGTCATCTTTGAGGTCGACGTGAAGGCTCCTGGGAAGCTGACCCGGTGGTAGGTCCTCTGGCCTCTCCTGTATCGAGATCCTCTGTGAGTCCATGAAGACGGAGAGTTTTGGGACTAGGTCGAAGCGTGTCTTGCTGTCGCAGTGCTCGCACTTTATTGGAGTCTTTAAGGTCTCCCCGTCTTGCTCGACGTAGTTTAGCTCGTTACAATTGCTGCAACGGAAGACGGCTTTCATGACCTGTGGCGTCGTAGCTGATGCACGGACGATAATGCCCTGAACCATGACTAAGCGACTGATGTGCTCTGAGCCAATCCTACGTAGCTGTGTCACAGAGGGTAGTGCCCTAAATCGGACGTGTATTTTCTTTTGTGCCTCGGCCCAAACGG
This sequence comes from Bathyarchaeia archaeon, assembly GCA_041489375.1. Taxonomy (GTDB): domain Archaea; phylum Thermoproteota; class Bathyarchaeia; order TCS64; family TCS64; genus UBA8941. The sequence continues at coordinate 6,725 of JBGPRA010000021.1, forward strand.
GGTCCCGTTGCCTGAGTTTATCGTATACAACGCGGCTAAAGAGCTCAAGTATCCTGTCGGGGTCATTAATTACGTCGGCAGCGAGCTCCATATCATAGTTGTAGACGTCGTTGAAGTCGACTATTAGTGAACTAACGCCCTTTATCGGCATCTCTTGGATAGTCTGCTCATACTTGAGGACGCCTTCGGGATTCCTAAAGTCCTCGATGAATCGGGTGAAAACTTCCTCGTGGCTAACTTGCTTCGCCATTACTTCGTGCCCAGCCTCCTTAAGTCGCGGCGCCACTCGGCGATAATACGCTCGAGGGATTGGTAGAGTACCTGTTCCTCAGTCTGGAGAATGCCTGGTTGAGGTGAGGTTTCTGTGGTTGCGATGCGCGTTACCTTATTGACTCGGCTCTCAATAATCTCTCTGAAGCGTGCGTGGAGCCTATTTAGCTGCTCAATTTTAGCAGGATCGCCCTCAGCTGCCTTCGTTGCTAATACCAGACTGATGTATGCTTTTGAGTAAAAGTCCTTTAGCAACGCTCCAGGCGGGCCTCCGGGGTTGAACCTTTCCTTGAAGTGGGTCGAAGTCCATTCCTCCGCAGTGAGACCCTCCTCGCCATATTTGGCGAGGCCAGTTTCAACTAGTACGCTAGCGACCCAGAAGGGGACTGAGAACTCTTTCCTCTCATCGACTTCTTCGAAAACAAGACCTGGAGTCTCGATCTTCGGAGTCTTCCTAAGTGCCACAATCTTGACGGGTGTGTTTTCGTATTCGATGAGACTCAAGTTATCAGACAAGCCTGTTAGCACCCGCAGAAGAATAGCCGAGTGGTTGGTAGTATAACCGTATCCCTATGCGTTGTTTACACCACTGAGGCAACTGGGACCCTGTATGGTTTTAAGAGGAGCCTCGTTGAGGTTAAGAACCGTGCAACCCACCAAAGAGAGCCTCGAGCGACTCGCATCCGTTGTGAGAGCAGAGGTGGATAAACCAGACACTCGCAGGAAGGTTGAGGCAAGGATAAAGGAGTTTAAAGAGAGCCATGTGAAGGGAGAGGAGTGGTGGTTTGAGGAGCTCGTATTCTGCCTCCTTACCGCTAACTATAGCGCGAGGGGAGCCCTAGCATGTATAGCCGCCTTGAAAGAGGACAATACCCTCAGCGATGGCGGCCTGGAGCAACTTAGGGTTTGCCTTGAACACAGGCACAGATTTCCCCAGAAGAGATCTGAGTTCATCCTTAAGGCACGAGCACATAAAGGCGATCTGAAGAAGACAATAATATCTCAGCTTAGCAGCAATGCCGCAAGAGACTGGCTCGTCGAAAACATAACTGGTCTCGGAATGAAGGAGGCGAGCCACTTCCTTCGAAACGTAGGCTACCTCGACCTTGCCATAATAGACAAGCACATTATCAGCCATATGCTAGAGCAGGGCATTATCGACGAGCGTCCTAAAACAGTGACGAAGAAGAAGTATCTAGAGTATGAAAAAATACTCATGAGCGTTGCCGGATTGATAGGGATGCCGCTAGGACAGATGGACCTTTATCTCTGGGCGAAAAAAAGTGGCGAGGTGATCAAGTAGAATGAGAGTCAATTTTAATGGCAAGACTCAGGAACTATGGACTCTCTGGAGGGAGGGCGTCGACGTCAAAATGATTGACCAGCGCCTCTTACCTCACAAATTCGAGATACTCACTCTACACAGCCATTATGAAACAGCGGAAGCTATTCATGACATGGCCGTCAGGGGGGCTGGAGCCATAGGCGTCGCCGCAGGTTACGGCATCGCTCAGGCTGCCCTTGAGGCGAAGGGGATGAAGCTTAAAGACTTTCAAGCGTTCGTATCAGAGGCTGCAAATACTCTCAAGAAAACGCGCCCCACAGCAGTCAACCTCTTCTACGCAATCGACCGCTGCATTAAAGCTGCCTCGAGGGGAAGCGTACTCGAGCGGGTTACCTCCGCCTGTGCCGAAGCTGACAGGATCGCATTAGATGACCTCGAGGCATCGAAGAAGATGGGCGAGTATGGAAACGCCCTCATCGGAGATGGATGCCGAATTCTCACTCATTGCAACGCAGGTGCCCTCGCATTTATAGACAACGGCTCTGCCCTCGCTCCAATACGCGTCGCACACAGATCTGGGAAGAGCATCTTTGTTTACGCGGATGAAACGCGCCCAAGAAGCCAAGGAGCAAAACTTACTGCTTGGGAACTTCAGCAAGAGGGAGTACCATACGCTCTCATCGTAGACAACGCCGCTGGTTACTACATGCGCCGAGGCGAAGTCGACCTCGTTATAGTAGGCGCTGATAGGATCGCTGCTAACGGAGATACCGCTAATAAGATAGGCACATATGAGAAAGCTGTCCTCGCTCGAGAGAATGGTCTTCCCTTCTATGTGGCTGCACCGACGACGACATTTGACATTAAGTGCCCGACGGGTAAAGGTATTGAAATCGAGGAGAGAAATCCCGATGAGATCAACTGGGTCTGGGGAGTCGATGAAAATGGTGTATATACGAAAGTTCGGATTTCTGCTGAGGGCACAACTACACTAAATCCTGGCTTTGATGTCACCCCTGCAAGATACATAACTGGTTTTATTACCAATGTGGGTGTCCTCAAACCGCCCTTTAGTAGGAGCATTCGAGAAACCCTTCACATTTGAGAAGGGCAATTTGAACTGACCATACAGCTTATATTTTCCGGGTAGTTTCCTTTTGGCAGGACCCGCCTTAGCTCAATGGTAGAGCATTCGGCTGTAGCTTCCGCCCTGTGGGGCGAAGGCAATCAGGCCTTGAGCAGACACCGAGTGGTTCCAGGTTCAAATCCCGGAGGCGGGACCACTTTTCTATATGCTAATTTTTTCGTTATTTTTAGTGAAAAGCAATAAAATATGCAGGTCAGCAACTCCAAATATTTTCATGAGAGATCTTTGAGTATCAAGTGAGACGTTGTTATATTTCGGTTTGGAGGTCTCAATCCGGTGTCTTATCGTTAAGCAATTATCTTCTGCTAAAGCGATTGAAAAGAATGAAGTCAAAAAGCCAAACGAAATGAAAATAGGAAGGTTAAGCGAGTTTCTCTTTCGCTAGTTTCTCTACGGTGACAACGACAACCTGCGTACCCTTATCTCTCAACCCCTCCGCATCAAGGTTCTTGAACATTTGCTGCACTATCGATGTCCCTACGAGGGGCATCTTGATACTGTCACTAGTCTCCATGATTATTCGGAGGTCCTTGAGATAGTCCTTCACCTTAAAACCTGGTTCATGGTCACCTACTAGTAGCTTCGCCCCATTGTTTGTAAGCTGCCAACTCCCCGCCGCACCTCCGGCGACTGCCATATGCACTTTTTTTACGTCGACCCCTGCCTTCTTCGCGAAGACGAGCGCCTCAGCAACGCCGAGCATGTTCATTCCGACGAGTATTTGATTGACAGCCTTGCAGATCTGGCCGTCTCCGTTTCCACCGATATGTGTTATTGTTTTCCCCATAGCCTGAAAGACGGGAACGGCTTCATCGAACGCATCTTTATCTCCACCAACCATAATGCTTAGCGTCCCATTCCGGGCTCCTATGTCCCCACCACTGACTGGAGCGTCGAGCATCTTGATCCCTCTCTCCACGAACCTAGACGCCATCTCCCTCGTCTTAATTGGGCTAATAGTGCTCATATCGATGACAATTGTACCTGGCTTCACTCCGTTGATGACTCCGTTAGGTCCAAGAAGAACCTCTTCGACGTCCTTTGAATCAGTAACCATGTCGATGACGATGTCACTCTTCTCAGCAACTTCTTTAGGTGATTTCGCCACTTTAGCTCCAGCCTTAGCGAGCAGCTCAGTTCTTGACACAGTCCGATTCCAAACTGTCAAGGGGAACCCCGCCTTGAGTATGTTCATGGACATTCCACTACCCATGAGACCTAGCCCGATGAATCCGATACGCTTCAACTAAACCACAGTAACTCTAAACATACTAATGCTCATAAGACCTTTTCATCTAAAACTAAAAACTTGAAAATTCGCGCGCTACCCCGCGAGTGTTAACCCTTCAACAGTAAAACAACATATGCTCCCGCGAAGCCAACGAGAGCGAGGCCTAGGCCAACCATTAGACTGATATTCGCCTTCGATTTATCGTATAGCACCTGGGTACTTCTCCCCACCAAGAATAAACCTACAAAGCAACAACCATAGAGAAGCATAGCAACTATGCTCTCGTTTACAGTTTGCTCCCCAGCGTATGGGCTGATCGAGGTAAATGCACCCGAGGATGTCTGCAGAGAAGCTGGAGGAGACTCAATAATATCGTATACGCCTCCGCCGAGAACGAAAACTATGAATAATACCATTAGAACTCCCGCATACCTAGAGATTGTCTCAAGTTGTTTGCTTCTATGTATCCTCGATACGTCTCTTGCCTTGCCAGCGGTTGATGCCATCCTCGACACTTCCGGAAATGATGCGATCAGTACAAATATATCCTTTTAGGAAATTTCCTAGGAAATAAATTCGCGCGTGTACCAAGAGAATCAGGTAATCAATAATAAAGCCAGAAGGTATGGCTGGTGATCCATTTTCTCTCTCTCATATGTAATGCCCCATCATTCCTTTTTCTGTTCATTTTTCTCCGATTCCTTGTCGTGGCGCATTACTTTGAGATACTCTTCTCCTTCCCGATAAGAGACAGTGTCCTTCCAGTCCTGACTCGGCCGCTCTTGATATTGACTGCTCTCTTTCTTTCCCCTGATTCGAATATAGATAAGGGGCAGAATGATAATCGAGCTGAATATTAAGACAGTCTCAATTAGTCCTATTAGATCCATCGTCTTACAATATTCTGAAGCTCAATATACAGGTTATCCCGTCGGGGCTCGAGATTTCATTATAAACAATCACATCGCGCGAACGTACTGAATTATCTCAGATTCAATCATTGCATAATAGCTAATTCACGCGCGAACCGATGATGATGTTTATAAGCCCTCGACTTGGAGCTTCTCTAGACGGTGGCGCTTTGCCTCAGAAGATAGTCTGCAGATCATGCAAGGAAGTTCTCTACGAGGGCGAGCTCCTCAAATCCCCACAGGACGTCATAAAGAAGTTCGAGGGGAAATGCCCCAAGTGTAAGAAGGAGCTCAAATTCTCGACGGAAGGCGTCGAGGTCCAACCCTGTAACACTAAATAACCAACCAACCCAGATAGGGTTTTAACCATCCCCCCAATGAATATCTAAACGGTAATCCGGTTTGGACCTCAGGAAGACACACATTTACAAATACCACATTGAGCACGGAAACGTCGTTGACTTCGGCGGTTTCGCGATGCCAGTCTGGTACGAGGGTATTATCCCCGAGCACAAATCTGTTCGGGAAGCGTGCGGCATATTCGACACGAGTCACATGGGAAGAGTATTCGCTGAAGGACCCGAAGTTGAGAAATTCCTTGACTACGTGGACTCCAATGATATAGGCGCTCTCACGGATAGTAAGGGCGTATACGGCGTCATGTGCAAACATGATGGTGGCATCGTCGACGATCTCATAGTCTACCGCCGAAGCCTTGAAAGTTTCCTTGTTGTCTATAACGCAGGAAACCGCGCCAAAGACTTCGCTTGGCTGCAAAAGAACACGAAAGGCTTCAAAGTCAAGCTCTCAGACATGAGCGACAAAATGGGTATGATCGCAGTCCAAGGACCTAAAGCCACAGAGATCCTGGCAAAGATAAGCGCGACAGATCCAAACACTATAGAGAGATTCCATATCGCTCCCCTCAGGGTGAGTGGATTCGATTGTCTCGCAGCTCGGACCGGTTACACAGGTGAAGACGGTTTCGAGATATTCATTCTTGACGACCCTGTCGGCGTACCCACAAAGTCCCTAAAGATATGGTATGACCTAGTAGCAGCGGATGCCAAGCCCTGTGGGCTAGGCTCTAGAGACAGCCTCCGCCTAGAAGCGGGTCTTTGGCTATACGGCAACGACATCGACGAGGCCACTAATCCAGTCGAAGCGGGTCTCAAGTGGGTCGTGAAGATGAAGAAGCCCTACTTTAATGGCAAGAAGGCACTCGAGGGCATTATCGAGAAAGGAATCACGCGTACTCTCCTCGGTATTATGCTAACGGAACGTGGCATACCACGCCATGGCTACGAGGTCTACGACGGTGAGAATAAGATCGGCGTAGTCACCAGCGGAGGCGTCGCCCCAATACTCGATGCGAGTATCGCCCTAGCCTACCTTCCTCCCGAATACAAGGAGCCTGGGAAAGAGGTTCAGGTTAAGATCAGAGCCAATATGGTGAAGGGAAAAATAGTTAAGCACCACCCCTTCTATGATGAGTCCAAGTACGGTTGGAAGAGGGTTAAAGAATGACCAACGAGATAAAATATGATCCTGGATGCTACTATACTAATGAGCACGAGTGGGCTAAGCAAAGTGGTGACGTTGTCATTATAGGCATCAGTGACTATGCACAGGCGCAACTCCATGAGATAGTATACGTCGAGCTACCAAAGAAGGACGCCAACATCAGCCAGGGTGAAGCAATCGGCGCTGTTGAGTCAGTCAAAGCCGTTTCAGATTTCTATAGCCCCGTAACCGGCACAGTTGTCGAGATCAACGAGGCTCTCATGGATGGTCCAGAGAAGATCAACTCGGACCCCTACGTTGACGGGTGGATCGCGAAGGTTAAACCAAGCAACTGGGACGCCAACGTCTCGAAGCTGATGGATGCCGAAAAGTATAAACAGCACGTTGCGACGCTCAAGCATTAGCCACATATTTTCTCAGCAGGGGTTCCCGAGTGGCCAAAGGGGTCAGGTTCAGGACCTGATGGTTAGTCCTCCGTGGGTTCGAACCCCACCCCCTGCACCAATTAATTACACTCCCCAATCAAAGAGAGATAACTACTATCCAGTTTCACTAATATGAGATTAGAATGTACCCTATACTCGATAATTCGACAGAAACAATATAACCTCCCGAATCCGACACTTCCATGGTGAAAGATTTGTCAGCAAAGACTAAGATCTTAAAGGAGTTTGCAGAGTACCATTTCAACTCACTTGATGAGGCATTAAAGGGACTAGATGAAGACGAAGCAAACTACAAACCTACAGACGAATCAAACAGTATAGAGTGGATCGTAAACCACCTGTGCAGGATTAGCAACACTGCCCTCCCCAGGATAATAAAAGGGGACCCCAACTACAAACCGATCGGCTGGCCTGATGACTACAAGGAAAAACACTACAGCCTAGATAGATACAAGTTAGATCTCGCCGCAGGCAAGAGAACAGTAATAGACTTAATAGAGAAACTCACAGATGCACAGTTAGAAGAGGAGATACCACTCTGGGGTGGTACCAAGAAAAGGAAAGTCGGCCTCTTTGCTTACCTAGGTGAAATAGTTCACCACAAGGGTCAAATAGCGTACATCAGAGGAACGGTCAAACGCTTCAAAGCAAAGGACCCCAACTTCCTCAACACTTGCTAAGCATGTTAAAACCCGCTCTTTAATGCGTAGTATTATATATATACTGAATCAGATTTTACACTCGGGTTCTGGTGGTTAGATGACCGTAAAGACGAAAATGATTAAAGACTTCGCCCAGATCGGCTTCGAAAGGCTCGGGAGTGCTACGAAGAACATGAAGCCTGAGCAGCTGGACTGGAAGAGTTGCACACAGGCAAACACGATCAGGTGGATACTCACTCACCTAAGTGAGGATCTGAATGTAGGGATGTGTAAGTTCTTAGGCGAAGACCCGCCTAAGGCATGGCCAAAAGACTACGTCGGCAACGAGAAGTATAAGATGGAGAAGATCATGGCCGATCTCGAGAAGGGACATAGAAAGCTCAACGCTGGCCTCAACAAGCTGACAAATGAAAAACTCGCCGAACACGTGGAGGCTTGGGCGGGGAAGAAGCCCCGTGAGTGGTACCTAATGCTCATGGTGAGTGAAATACTCCACCACGAGGGGCAGGTTGCGGCTATTCTCGGCGTAGAGAAGCGAATGAAAGGCGCCAAATAGCTACCCACCTTTTTATTCCACCTTTCTTAACACCCTATCTGTTAGGGGCAACTCTACTTGAGGATAGGCATAACATGTTATCCAGGAGTCGGCGGGAGCGGCATCCTTGCCACTCGCCTAGGTATTGAATTCGCAAAGCGGGGCCATGAAATCCACTTCATAACATATGAGCGCCCATTCGCCGTACAGGGAATTGACCAGGAGAACGTCCATATCCACCTCGTCAACGTGCTCGAGTATCCCCTATTCAAGTACCCACCTTATACTGTAGCCCTGGGCTCAGAGATGGCAAGAGTATCAAATCAGGAAAAACTTGATGTCCTCAATGTCCATTACGCAATTCCCCATGCAACGGCAGCTTACCTAGCCAGGGAGATCACTCATGTCCCATATGTTGTGACATTACATGGAAGCGATGTTACTATCCTTGGGAGCGACCCGAGCTACCAGATAGTAAACAGCCACAGCGTCGAGAGGGCGGATGCTGTCACCGCGGTCTCCGAGTTTATGCAAAGGGAAGCCTACGAGAGACTCGGACTTGAGCGTGAGGTGAAGGTGATCCCTAACTTTGTTGACACCCAAGTCTTCACCCCTGCACCTTGTGAGGCTGTAGAGCGTGATTGCGATGAGTGTGGAGTCATCGTTCACGTCAGTAACTTCCGACCTGTGAAGCGAGTGACCGACCTCGTGTATGCCATGTCGATCGTGACTAAGCAAGAACCGAAAGCTCGACTAATGCTAGTGGGAGACGGCCCCGATCGACACAGTGTCGAGAAGCTTATAGAAAGTCTTGGACTCCACGGAAATGTTACGCTTACAGGGTTTAGGAGTGATATCCCTAACCTCCTGCGCTGTAGCGATATCGGTGTACTATGCTCAGAGACCGAGAGTGCTCCTCTAACCCTCCTTGAGGGGATGAGCACAGGGCTCCCAATGATTGCGACAAGGGTTGGTGGGGTTCAGGAAATAATCAATGATGGCAAGAATGGACTGCTAGTACCAGCTAAGCACCCGGAGGAGTTGGCGCAGGCGATACTACGCCTCTACAATGACCAGAAGCTGAGGAGAAAGCTTGGTGAAAAGGCGCGAAGGACGGTCTTGGAGAGATATACGGCTGAGAAGGTTGTTAATCAGTACATAGAAACCTTCGAATCGGTTTCCAAGACTAAAGGTTGACGTAGAATACAGTCGAATTCGGTGTCCAGCCACCGTATAGTCTCTTATATATTTCCACGTTCTCCCCGACACCAGAGGCTAGTGCAAGATCGATCCAGGCCCAGCTGACCTCTTGCCCGTATTTCTCAGGGGCGAAGTGGCCGAAGGCATTAGAGAGGTAACCATCCAGCTTTTGAACTATCACTTGCTTCGCCTTCATCTCCTGAATAAGGGCTGCTCTTGTAGATGGTTCTCCAAGCCTGAGTTTGATTGAGTCGATCTCGGCCTCGGCGTCCACTTTTGCCTTGATCAGTATTGTGTAAATCTTGTCTATCGCCTTCCGGATGTCACCGTGCGCTTGGAAGATCCCCGCGATGTTATTCGTCTTCTTAGCCTCTACCCACTCAGCTAGAGAGTCAAAGAGCTCCCTGCTGTACAGAGTCTTGTACCTAGAACCGATGTTTCTTCCCATAACCTCATTCCAAGGCGTATTGTAGAAAACCCTCGCGTAGCGTGTGTACACCGGAAAAGGTAGATCAAGTTGCGAGACGCCAGGGATCACCTCAGCAAAGTAACTCGTTTCACCCGGACCGCCCACGTGGGCTACAATAGGGATAACCGAGTCGACGATCACTTGTCGCGATTCGACTCTGGGCGTGACTATCTTCTCAATCTCATCGAGGTCAGGTCTCTTGACGGAGAATGAATAACTGTAAGTTTGATCGCATCTGGGACATTTTCCTTCGACACTAGCGGTGGAGCCAAAACTTGTCTTGTATTTTAATTCCACTCTATTGCCATGACAGTTTGGCGTCTGGCATTCGAGAAAGAATGGTACATACTCCTCTGACCTCTTACCGATCTGCGCCTTATATCCCAGACTCTCAATGAGGTCAACCGCGTCGTTCGAGTTCCGTAAGAAGCTGCTACGGTTAGGCTCAGAGAGAAGGACCTCGTATCCATGCTTGAAAAAGCTTCTAATTCCTGGGTCTGTGGCCATTAGTATTGGTATCCCCATGTCAGCTTCTAGGTTCATTATGGTCCCGAGTATCTTGGTTGAGAAATCAGCAACGTTCTCGGTTGAGTAGTAGGCTCCCTTAATTATCGTAAAGACATGGGAAAGGTTCTGTATTACCCTCTCCTGCTTTACAGACTCGACATTTTTGAGTAGTCCTCTGTAATTACTCTCAATCTTCTCAAGGGTCTTCATCAACCATTCTTCGTCTGGGATCGGTAACCGGCGAATAGGTGCGCCTTCATACTCGGGCGGAGCGGGGTACGTGATTATCATCCCCTTAGCAGAAAGGCTCGGGATGCGGATGTTTAAGAGCTCAGCTTGGACACTATCGTAGTCGCCAACGTAGTAAAGTGGTACATATTCCCCACCTAGACCTGCGAGGACTGAGACATACGTCATCTTATTGAAGATGAAGCTGGGTCCCCCAATACAATTGGGCTGCTGCCCTGTTTCAACAGCGCCTCTATCCATCAAGTCGATCGTTCGAGAGACCTTCGAAGAGAGTATCCCCAGCCTCCTCATCTGGTTCTTGACCGCTTTCTTCAGTCCCTCGAGCTCTGATGGTGAAGCACCATATCTCGCCCTTATCTCGCTGAAGTATCCATGACACTCAGCCATATTATATGGGATGCGTCCCCAGAGACGTGTAGCATAATCGCTACCTGGTTCGTTCTCCACATATTTCTGGTAAAGAATATGTACTGGAGGGTTATCTGTCAACAATCTCACCTCAGCAGGCTTCTTGTAGATTTAATCTCGTAAAATGGACCGTTTTTAGCAAGTGACTCCTCTGAGAATGATTCTGCGTACTGGCAGTTACCTTGTGCTCCTCTCAGCTCAGCCTTCTTATCGTTGAACCTTTGGTAGTAACCCCACGGAAACTTTGCGAGCTGGGAGTCATATGCCGCGATAGCTTCTCTTTTCTTCTCCATCGTGTCTGAGACATCGATGAGGATTTGAGGGCTTGGGATTAGTGTATTTATCTCCATGAGCAGAAGGCGCTCAACGAGCCAGGGTTTAGTGTACGTCGTCGTGTGTGCAGCCCACTCGATCGCCTCTTTCACTATATCATATGATGCCCTGTGTTCTTGGTGGTAGTCGAAAGGCAGATGAGTAATGATTATTCTCGGTCTCTCTGCCACGATAACGTCAGTTACCCGTTTTACGAGCTCCCTCGAGTGGAAGATGTTGTTTTCATCAAACACTATAGGGTTTGATACTCCTAATACATTGCAAGCCCTATCTAATTCATCCCTTCGGTTCCTCGGGTTACACGTAAGGCAGAGGACTCTCGATTCTCTCGCGTGCAACGCCAAAGTCCCGCCACAGCCAAATGTTTCATCGTCAGGATGGGAAACAACGGTAAGAATTCCGCCCAATGGGGTTCAAACGATTAGAGAAACCAAGGAATAAAAGGGGTTCTCCCCTCATTCAGGCATAATTAGTTGAAAACATTAATGTTTTGACTTGACTACACGAAAACGATTTCTTGAGGCATGAACAAATTATGGGTTCGCATTGGGTTTGATGGTACCTGTCGCTTCCTCAGATGGCATAGTAATCCACTGCCCGGACGATGGGAGATATGCATTTTATAACAGTCCATACCCGGCACACCACTTTATGACCGCGGTCGATATATGCCCTAATTTAAAGTTCGGGAGCTTCACGCCGTCTCCAATTGATGGAGAGATTATAAAAGTGAGACGCGTTAAGTCCCCGCCCGGACGAGGCTTCAAGGCGCCCGAACACGACACTTTAACCATAATTAAAAGCACCGAAAGCAGGGACAGAGTCGCCAAACTCCTCCACGTCGATACCGTCCTAAAAGAGGGCGAAGTTATTACTGTTGGACAGAACCTTGGACCCCTTATTCGCTCAGGGTATTTTGGGTACCATACTCCGCTCCACATTCATATAGAGGTACGGCCTCAACATGACCCATTACGCGTCCGGGGAGGCTACACGATCGACAGCCTTCTCGATCTTAAAGACCTTAAGGTAACTGAAGAAATCGTTGGGACCGTTATCACATCTCGACAGGGATACGCCTTAATCAAGTTGAATTTAAAAAGGTCCGTGGTGGTAGCCGATGTCGGCGGTGTACCCGGTATACTCGATGGGGGAATGCCAATCTACGGCTGGTTCGGGACGCACGCAGAAAATCCAATAAAAAACAGACCAGTAAAGCTCCTCGGGAAAACGATCGGCAACATAACTAATGTACTACCTAGAACCTGTGTCGCAGAATGCGCTGACTTCATGATGAAACTCGGAGTCGTTCCAGTTGATGCCTTCTTCATGCTACTTCCCAATGGAGAAAATGTGGTAGCTGTGACTTCGAGGAGACGTAGTGAGCTCAAACTAGATATTAATGCTGAGGTCTCCCTAATAGTAGAGTAGAACCTCTATCGCCCAATAGATATAAGGGTAAGGACGCAACCTACACAAACGAATCTAGATGTCTGATATTAGTCAACTACCCCCCAACGTCCAAGAGAGGATAGCCCGTCTACAACAACTCCAAAACACCATGCAACAGCTACTCGCCCAGAAGCAAAGGCTCGATGCTGAGAAGGACGAAACAGAGAGGGCACTGAAAACCCTCGATGAAACCCCTGAAGGCGCCAAAATTTACAAGTCCGTTGGCGCAGTACTCGTCGAAAAAGAAAAAGGAATAGTCGTGAAAGAATTAACTGAGCGGAAGGACTTTCTCGAAATGAGGGAGAAGGTCCTAGAAAAGCAGGAAGAGAAGACAAAGGAGAAGCTTCAGGGCTTACAAGATACTTTGCAGAAGGAACTAGGGCTCCCCCAGCAGAAGAACTAGTTCTTCTTGAATATCTTTCCAAGACCACTCGTTTTCTCAGTAGTCCTCTGCGATTGATCTGCTCCTCTCAAGGGGGAAGGATCTACTCCCAATTTGAACATCTTGTTTAGTATATCGATAGCATCGGCTGAACCCGAGTAGTCGATGTTCGTAAGCTTATTCGTAGGCACGAAAAAGCAAGCAAATGGGAACCCTTCTTCTAAACACTGGTCCATGATACACGAGTTAACTCCTGACAGGGCCCCCTCCTTGACAGAGGGGTAACCCATCTTCATGAGATCGATCTTGTTTGAGTA
>JBGPRA010000022.1:0-18620 GCA_041489375.1 Bathyarchaeia archaeon
ACGCTTAAAAGGGCCTGCAGATACGAGAAGGGTGGCTACTGTAAACTCGTAAGGAATACTTGCGTAATCCAAAGCTGCCGGCTGACCATGAAGCCTAAATAAATCTATTAAAATCTGAATTAAGCAACGTCCTGGCGCGCGATTGTTACTTCCTTTTCGCGGTCTTTGGTAGGCCATGGGCTTTGCGCTCAGCTTCCTCGTCGATGAGTAATTGGTAGGTGCTGGGGCGTCTCCAGTATGGGTATCTGGTTCTGCATTCTTCTCGCCTCTCCTTGACCCTGTCTAGGTCGATTGTGGCGACTGTTAGGCCTTCTGTGAGGTCGGGTATCCGGGCGATGTAGTTACGGAGCCAAAATACGCCACTTCCGCCTAGTCTCACTGGGTCTTGACTCATCCTGTTTGATATGACGACGTATGCGTCGCTGACAGAGGATCCGGCTATACCGTATGCAGCGACGCAGTCGTGAACGGTGGCACCCCAGCACATTGGGGTGAATAGTATCTCGGCTCCCTTGAGCCCCATGATTCGGGGGACCTCTAGTGCGCAGAGGTCCATGTCGATGGGGACGCCGATGACCCCGATCTCGGTGTCGAAGACCGGGTACTCGCCTGGTCCAGGGTTTATGCCGAAGTGAGTCTCAGCTTTTCCGGAGGCGTTCTCGGGGTGATCTTTTCGGAGTTTAGCTACTAATTTGCCGCTTGGGGAGATTAATCCGGAAGTGTTGTAGTATCTTCCGTCTTTGTCTTTCTCGATGATTGTACCGGGGATTATGTATATGCCAAGTTCCTTCGCCTTCTTCTCGAAGAGCTTGAATGTGGGACCTGGAATGGATTCCGCTAGTTTGACGAGCCGTGAGTTGTCCCCGGTTGTCGGGTTTCCTGTCATCCAGAACTCTGCGAAGCAGATCGCCTGGGCGCCTTTTTGTGCTGCTTCATCGCAGTACCTGAGGGCCTTCCTTCTATTCTCCTCGGGGTCGAGTGTTGTCTCGAATTGGGCCGTGGCTACCTTGACTTCCCTCATACTTATTCCTCCTAATCCTAGTTAGGGGATTTTAGGTTTAATTAGTTTTAGTCGATGAGTAATGTTGCACGAGTAATTCCTTGTTTACCTGAATAATCTAGAATGTTTATAACACACCACTGAATTTGAGTCATCTAGTGAATAAATAATGGAAAATCCAAAAAGACTATTCAGGTCACGAAAAAACAGGGTCCTTGCAGGGGTTTGCGGTGGATTAGCCGAATATTTTAACATAGATCCAACGATCATCAGATTAGCGTGGATTATCATAAGTCTAGCTTACGGCTTCGGAGTCCTCGCTTACATAATTGCCTGGTTACTAATACCAAACAACCCATATTGACTGAACGAAAAGTGCAATTTTGATTCGCGTATACGCAAGGCTATAATTTTTTCCCCCCTATTTACACACTATGTGATAGCGAACAACGTTTGCGATCAATGTTTGAAACCAACATGCATCAAATTTGATCGATACTAATGCATGAAACCGACATACCTAGGATGACGTTAACCGAATCCCAGACACCCACACGCATGAATGTCGATTGCATACGACGAGCATCGCTAACTGCGCCCGCGAAGCTGAACCTACACTAGAACAACATCAAGCAGATGGATGAGCGGTTCCAGAACAAGCCAGAGGCTATAACCTGCCTTAGGAACTAGTGCTCCCCTGAGGCTCTACCTAACTTAGTGTAAGAGCTAGAGGGAGATGTTGACTACAGGGAGCTGTTGCTGAGCAAGAGTGTAGCTGTACCAGCCACTGATGTTGATGATGGCTTCATGGAGGATGTTGTTGATGGTGCAGTTGATGACGATGGTTCTGTGTATGAAGAAACAAGCGATGAAGATGTACAGGTTGGTGTACCTGTACAGAGCAATGTTATAGTAGCAAACGAAAACAAGTCACAGGCACACAGGAGCACACATGGTAACACACAGGCACACATACACGGTCATACACCGCAGTCACACACGGAAGGACATGGTAAAGACACGGGAAGAGACATGAGAGAAACCACAACCACTCAAGAAGGTTCTGTCTCCATCACTCACCCACCACTGTATTACAAGGCTGTATTACATGGGAGTCCCGCCGAGGAGATACGAGTCGTCTTACCTGTTAGTCTTCAAGAGGTTTTATGGATCCATTATTTATAGAGGTAACTATCAAGGGCGCACTGCATGCGGATTATAACTACGCACACGCGTGCATCTTCGACTCTAAAATGTCCTCGTTACAGCTCGTCGAAAAAGGGGAGAGGCGCATATGCACATCGTACCCTGGCGATAATAGTTCAAGTTGAAATACGAACACAAAATCTTATAACCAGTACTCAAGGATAAATTCGGAGAAGTAAGTATCATTGCTTGCTATCCTATGCGGAAGTCTAATCGACGGCACAGGGAAGCCCGCCCTCAAGGATGCCGTCATCCTCGTGAGAGGCTCAAGAATCTCAAAAGTTGGGAAGAAGAACGAAATCAAAATCCCAGCTAATGCAAAAAAAATTGATGCATCCTATAAAACCGTTGTTCCAGGACTGATCGATTCACATACCCACTTCTTAGGGATGGGTTACAAACTCGGCTTCATCCAACTGGATGACGCTGAATCCATCACCGAAATCTCCGAACGCGTCAAAAAGTACATCAAAAACCGTAAACTGAGTAAGGGCTTCTGGGCTCAGGGAAGAGGCTGGGACGACCAGAACCTCAAGGAAAAACGTTACCCCACGCGTCACGATCTCGACGCAGTCTCCCCAGATAACCCAGTAGCCCTCACACGGATATGCGGCCACATGATCATTCTTAACACATGCGCACTCAAAGCCTGCGGCATCACAAAATCGACCCCAAATCCCCCCGGCGGCGTCGTCGATAAAGACTCTCAGGGGGAACCCACGGGAGTCCTGAGAGATGCGAGGGGCATAGTAACCCCACATATACCTCCTCCCTCATATGAGGAGGTCCGACAGGGTCTCCGCGACGCTATAGCTCTCGCCCACAGTCTTGGGGCCACAACAATCCACGACTGCAGCAGACCGGATGAGACCGATGCTCTAAACTCTACAGCCCCCTACATACACGCCCACAAAGAGGGAGACCTGAAGATTCGCGCCCACGTCATGACCTGGTACCCCCGCAGATGGGAAGGCGACGAGTTGCTAACGCTAGGAACCATAAAGATCGGAATAGACGGCTCAATGGGAGCCCAAACCGCCCTCCTCTACGACCCATACACAAACAATCCTAACACACATGGGGTATACGTAGGAGACCAAAAACGGAACAAAGCCGTAGTCAAAGAAGAACACGATATGGGCGGAGAGATAGCCATCCATGCGATTGGAGACAAAGCAATCAACGAAGCAATCAACAGGATAGATGAGGCTCTTAAGGTAAAGCAGAGGCCTGACCACCGCTACAGGATAGAGCATTATGAATATCCAACCGACGAGGACATCCAGAGAACCAAGGAGCTTGGAATCATCGCATCGATGCAACCAAACTTCGTAGGCGAGTGGGCCTGGCCCGGAGGAATGTACGACACTCGCGTGGGAAAGAAGAGGCTCTTAAGATGCAACCCATACAGGAAGCTGCTGGATCTTGGGCTTCACATTCCCTTCGGGTCCGATGGTATGCCCTTCCACCCTCTATACGGCATCTGGTCAGCTGTCAACCACCCAATAAAGAAGAGCAGAATCACACTAGAGGAAGCAGTGAAGTGCTTCACATACGAGGGAGCCTACGCGACAAGGGAGGAGAACCTTAAAGGCACAATCGAACCAGGGAAACTAGCTGACATAACCATCCTACCCTCCGACATTACCAAAAACTGGTTCAAACTGAAAACCACGAACCCAGCTGAAATTGAGGGAACTAAGAAAAAAATTAAGAGACTGAAGGCCTTCATGACAATCCTCAATGGCAAGATAGTTTATTCTTGCTAGGCCCCCATTTTGAGGAGCGCACACGCGCGTACATGCCTCATGTTATTTTAATCACGTGCGACGTTGGCGAAAGACTAGCAGGTTACTGAACCCTTACCACGTCACAAGTTATATCGACTCTGTATTCACTGAGTAGTTGAAGGATGATGTCTTTTGTTAAAGTATGATTACAGCAACGAGGTGGCACTTGTCACTGGGTCAAACAGAGGAATAGGCTACGCGACTGCGAAGATGCTGTTAGAATCGGGAGCTCGAGTCATGATTAACGGAGTCGATGAGGGGAGGCTTGAAGCTGCATTGAAGAGCCTCAGTAAATATGAAGAAAATGTCGTTGCCCACACGGCGGACGTACGTAGTAGGAGGGAAGTTGGGAGGATGTTCAAGGCCCTCATCGACCACTGGGAAAGAATAGATATTCTCGTCAACAATGCAGCTGATCGCCCGATTGCCAACGTGGTGGATATGACTGAGGAGGAATTTGACCGCAACATCGACTCTATCCTAAAGGGGGCCTTTAATTGTAGCCAGTTTGCTGCTCGACAGATGATAATTCAGGGTTGGGGTGGTAAGATTGTTAACGTCTCTTCGGGTAGCTGGAAGGTAGCCCGTGTAGGGGCAGCGGCTTACTGCGCCTCAAAGGCGGGTATGGTTATGTTTGCTAACTGTTTGGCACTTGAGCTTGGGCCCCACAAGATCAACGTCAACACAGTTGCTCCAGGGCTTATCGACGTAGGTGAGGAACAGACGCCCACTAAGGTAGCGTATGATCAGGCTACTGTTCGTATGACTCCCTGGGGACGAATTGGGAAGCCTGAAGACATAGCTAATGCAATTTTAATGCTTTGCAGCCCCCAAGCGGATTATATGACTGGCGTCGTTTTGAGCGTAGATGGTGGCCTTAGCGTGGGGAGATACGGTATTCCAGTTAGTCCATAAAAATGCGTTTAATCGGTATACTATTGACATCGTATGTGTTTTTGAGCAATTTTCATGTGCGCATAGTAGAACTGATTAAGGATAAAGAGAACACTCCCCCATGGAATTCAAAATCCTAGCGATTGGACTTATAACTGGACTCATATTAGGGTCAATAATAAGCTACGCTATCACTATCCCTCAGACATCCTCATACAAAAAACAAGTCAAGATATTAGCAGATCAGCTGACACAGCTTCAGCAAACAGACCCATACATAGCAATAGCAGCAAAAGATACACAGATCACACTGCTCAACCAGCAAATAGTCCAAAAAGACTCACAGATGACTGCGCTTCAAAACCAAATCGACTTCCTAAAAACCAACAGTCTGGAATTAATCCAAGTCAGTTTTTCGCGTGTAGACGACACGAGCAAACTGATAAGGACCTGGATTGGGAGAGCTAATAGCACAATCGAGGTCGCCGTCTATTCGTTCACCCAGGACTCGCTCGCTGACGCTCTTGTATCCGCTAAGAACCGGGGTGTCGCGGTTAGGGTCCTAATGGACTCTGAGACTACCAGTGATAGTGGTAGTGAGTATTCTCGGCTTCAGAAACTAGGGATATCCATTAAAACTGATTCGTCTACAGGTCTGATGCATGATAAGTTCTTCGTGATTGATGGCAGAGTCGTCGGTACGGGTAGTTATAATTGGACAGGGTCAGCTGAGGATGATAACGCCGAGAACCTGTTAATCGTTAGGAGTGCTACATTAGGTGGCCGTTATCTTAACGAGTTCAATGCTCTTTGGAACGCTTCATAGAATGGTGGTTATTATTCAAAGCGCGTACGCGCAAGGAGTCAGAATCCCTAGGACTAAGGTGCGAATGATCTCATTTCTTCGATTCCCCAATATGCGAAACCAGAGACTTTCTGCCAATGCACAAGATATAGCCTAAGTACTTGTTCGCCACCTTATCTCGTAAAAGCACGCCCTTAGCCTCACCTATCTTAGTGTAGCGCTCCCACATCTTCCTGCTCTTCAATGCGAGTGCAAACGTCCTCCACAGGGTTCCAACAAGTTTACCCCACCCGCCAAACTCGTCCACAATATTCGACGAATAAGGTGGCTGAGAGGCATTGGAGTGCTCCTCCATCGCGACGTCACTGAACTTGGTGGACTCGAAGGCAGAGCCCCAGGACGTTGGACTACGTATGGTGAAGGGAAGGTCTGTCAGCTCACTGAAGACTCTTTCACCATGATTGACACGATTCAACGCCTCAGGGGGCACATTATCAGCTTTATACATCTCGTTGACGCCGAGGTAGCCGCCATCCTTGAGGACCCTATAGAACTCGGGGAAGGCCCTGGCCGGGTCCAGGAACTGGGACACGAAGACGGTCAGTACCACGTTGAAGTCTTCATCGGGGAACTCGAGGTTGTAGGCGTCTCCCAGCATGAAGGTGACGTTATTGGTGAGACCTAGCTCCGTGGCCCGATTAAGAGCGTACCTCACCATGTGCTCGGATATATCCACGCCCATGACTCTGCACCCATACTTCTTAGCTAGGTAGCAGGCGTTGGCTCCCGTCCCGCAGCCTACCTCAAGTATCCTTGTGTGCTCTGTGATTTGGCAGAGCTCTGCAAGCCTGTCTATGCTTGAGAAGCCTCCGGTGTTGAAGAATGGGACGCCCAGGTAGCCCATAAAATCGTAGTAACCGAGATCCTCGATCTCCTTGAGGGTTAATGTGGCGGACATGCTATGATCTAGACTCTTGTGGGGGCTTTAATATGTGTCAAGGCGAGTATCGTGTACGACCATATGAAACTGTTCCAAGATTGCTTAGGTTAAATTACGTCGTCATTGATATCCACGTCTCTAAGAGGGGCGGTCTCCTGAACCCTCTTCCCCCTCAGAAGCGATGGCACAATCGCGATTGCGTTGATGAACGCCATCCATAGATATGCGTGGTTTATCCCACCTGCGAAGAGAGCCGTCTCAGCTGCTGATATCGCACTATCGGAGCCAATCACCGCACTCACTATACTATAAGGTACTGTCAGGGTCATAATGAGTATAGCAAGATTGATACTGATAGTAGTACCCGCCTGGAAGAAGACGGCCCTAACAGCGGAGGCTATTCCTCTTCTATCGTTTGGAACAGAGCCCATGAGAGAGCTCATATTAGGTGAGCTAAATAGCCCAACCCCAGCGCCAAACAACATCAGATATAGGAACATTGTGGTGTAAGGGGTGGATTCGTTCGTGGTTGAGAAGAGGAAGAGAGAGGTGCTTGTTAGTGCGAGACCTGTCGTTGTGAACGGCGTGTGCCCATACTTATCTGACAACCTCCCACTGATGGGGCCGAATAGCAGGAATGCTATGTCTATTGGAATCATCCTGAGACCCGCATCAAAGGGTGACAACTTCATGACGAGCTGAAAGTAGAGACTGAGGAGCAGGGCGACAGCACCCCAAGCGAGGGAGTTCAGAAACTGTGCAATTACACCACCAGTAAACTCTCTGATGCCCAGAATCTTGAGATCCAGAAGAGGATGTTTATTTCTCCTCTCCTGGATGATGAAGACTAATAACCCAATTGTAGTTATCCCCAGCAGAACGTATACTAGGTTCCTATCCGACATGCCATAGGCTTCGAAAGTCAAAGCCAGGAGGAGGCTTACTATCGCTGTCGTGAAGCTTAGAAAACCAGCCCAATCTATTGGCGCCCCTTTCTCCGTGTGGGCGATCTCCTTCAACCTCCTCTGGGCCCAGAAGGTCCCAAAAATGCCGATGGGGACATTAATATAGAAAAGTGCCCTCCAGTCAAGGAATGCGAGGATGATTCCACTTAGCGTAAGTCCACCCATCATACCGAACCGGAGCGCGATCTGATTGATGCCAAGCGCTAGCCCTAGGCTATCTTTAGGAGTGGCATCGAC
Organism: Bathyarchaeia archaeon; assembly: GCA_041489375.1. GTDB lineage: Archaea > Thermoproteota > Bathyarchaeia > TCS64 > TCS64 > UBA8941. Next base: position 7,838 of record JBGPRA010000022.1, read on the forward strand.
TATCATCGCGGCACTGTTTGTCATCAACATGGCTCCGCCGAGCCCCTGAAGCCCCCTGAAGATTATGACATGCCAAGGGTTTTGAGCCAGACTGACAAGGAGCGAGCCGATCGTGAATACAGCGAATCCATACGTGTATATTTTGACTCTCCCAATAATGTCACTCGTCCGACCGATCAATAGCAGTCCTATTGTGCTGCATAGGACATATGCTTGCGTGAACCAGACTGCTTGTTCAGCATCAGCTCCTAACGCAGCTGCGACCTGGGGGAGGCCAATGATGATGATTCGGGTATCAAGACCAGCCATAAGGACCCCGATGGTCGTCACAGTGAGTACTGTCCACTTATATTCCAAGACATCTAGGCCTCCTGACAGTGATTAGAGTAAAAAGTCTGATGAATATCAGCGGAGTCAACATAAATGAACCAAATTAATCCAACTATTATATACGGCTTATGTGCGCGTGCGGGAAATTAACGGGATTTAGAAATTATTTCTTATGAAATATATCAAATTTACTAATCTTGTCTTCCAAGTCAAGGAATATCCTCATGCCGAGGAATGCCATAGTTATCCCCACTCCGAAAAGAACTAATTTAAGCTCATCATCATTCATACTATATCAAGTATTAATGCGAAAAGAACTATTTATCTTTTATAGATCATTATTCCATCGTTAAAAGGAAAAATTGGATTGGGTTCGTGTGCTCTTGCACGCGTTTTTATCGATGGTCCACAGTATCAGAGCCAAGTAGCAGTTCTTCTATGTCCTTGCCTATGGGGCACGCGTCCATGCAGATCGTGCATTCAAGGTAGCTACACCTCGATGGCCTCGTAGTGTACCTCTCTGCGAGAGCGCGCACATCAGGCGGAACCTGAGTTCCACCGGGGTTCTCTGAGGCATAAGCCATACACCTGTTAATCTCGATGTTGTAAGGCTTAAGCGCCCTCGTGGGACACGCTTTGATGCACCTCTCACAATCCCCGCAGAGATCTCGATCAAATGGTGCATCAGCTACAAGTTCCGCGTCAGTCAGGATAGCCATCAACCCAATCCTAGGCCCCAGCTTAGGATGGAGAAACAGAGTGTTCTTACCCTGACCCCCCAACCCGCATCTGATAGCCGTCGCCTTCATTGGTATCGACTCTGTGACGACCGCGTTGAATCCCCTCTCCCTAATGAACCAGGCTAGGGGCCATGCCTTCGCCTGCGAGATCTGGTAGATGAAGTAGTAACCCTCGATGTTCTCCTCAGGAGTGTGGAGGCGATAGCCCTTCCAGAGGGGCGAGTCGATCTGCATATAAAATGCCTTATCCCACGCATGGAGAACCAGCATGATAACTGATCTCGTGCCCGGCAGGATCTCCTCAGGAGATCTGAGGTCCTTGACGTCAGCTACCCAACCACGTGGGAGACCCGTGAGACGATCGAGGGAAGTCACGCCGACAGCCTTGAAACCTAGCTCCAACGCTTTTGTCTTGATCTCCTTTGTCAAATCATTCATTTCGCCCATTTCTCAGACCTCCGAGGCTAACAATAGAGATTTTTCGCGAGTGTGAATTTATAGTGGCTCCTCTTTGAGTTTTACCTCAGAGCCACAGTTCTTGCACCTATACGATACCCCCCCGAGGAACTGCTTCTTCTCATCAACGCAGTCGGTGCAGATCTGACCACAGGTTGGGCAGTGAAAAGATACCTTACCCCATTTCGGGGGCATTCCGCCTTTTGCCTCTTGGAGCCTCAAGTAGTTGGTGAAGAAGGTGTCGTAACAGTTACTACAGGCCTTTGCCACCAATTGATCCTTGCTCTTCGTCCCCTTCGCCATTCTCTCCTCGCAGCTCTTGCATTTTATGAATGCGAATTTGCCACAGATAGCGCAGTCTTGGCCGCTTGCTTTAAGGCAGCTTTTACAGACGTAACCGTCGGGGTTGAGGTAAGAAACGCAGTCTGGACATAGGTCATACTTTCCACATCTCATGCATCGGATCCCTGTGCCAGCTGGGATGGCTTTGCCGCAATGTGGGCAGTTGTGGCTGACGACGTCCTGTCTCTGCACATCTGGCCTCACGAAGTGGAAGATGGTACCGCAGCTTCTACACGTATACTGATCGGAAGCTGTCGAGCTAACTTGGGGGGATCCACAGTGAGGACATTTAACCATGACTACTGACAATCCCTTACCTCCTTCTTAGACTCCTAATCCCCTTCAATCGCTTATAGGTTTCCTCGCTCAATTCGAGCGCGCGACTTTCTCAAGGCGAATATTTTTTATCGTTTTTTCGCCTCATTCCCCCATTCCAGTTTTAATGACCATTAACCATAATTATACATAGTATAATCTTCCCTTAAGAATAAACAATAACTACTAGTGACCGATCTTCATATTACGACAAGCATGATGTCTATGGATAAATTCCTATCACAATACTCCTCTACTAACACTCGCGCGCGCGAAAATAGTAGTTTTTCTTCACTAAAAACTCCGTTTTTTACATTCTACAGCTAACTTGAATTGGTTCTAAATATTGTCTTTGACTAGCGTTCACTATTATGCCTCAAAGATTGGGGGGAAAGATATGAAATTTAGAAAAACAGTTGGCTTAATAATTGTAACAGTCATTATTAACTTATGTTTGATCCATTGAAACTCCGTCATACGTTCAAGGTTTTCCCGAAAAAATACATGAAGGATTTCAATGATTTTTGGATTTGGAAAAATAAAGTAGAGAGCCAAGATACCTCAATTTTAAATGACCAATACTTTGATACAACTTTCACAAGACTCTATGAAATTTTGAAAGGTTGGCAGACATATCGAAAAGGGAAAAACTCCAACCCCTTAAAAACCCTGAAAATATCATTGAAGAATATGAGAAATGATTACGACCAGATAAGAAAATACACTCTTCTTAACTTTAAAGACATCTCAGAATTTAAGCTCAGGATGATGTGGCATGAACTTGGTCGGGTCAAGGAATATGAAGGAGAAACAAATGAGTCGGGAGATTATTATGCTGTTGCAGTTACGAAGCCTCTTCTTCTTTTATGGGGTCAGACGTTGGCCTTTGACACGAGGGTGAGAAGAAACCTTCCACGGATACATAGAGTTTCTGCACCTGACTTCAGGATGGGTTTCTCGAAGTGGTATGGGGTGATGTCATCCTTAAGTATTGAACTCAACGAGAGCCTTGAATTCATCCAAGAAGTTAAAGAAAAGTCTAAGGAAATCTACGGAGAATTCGCTGAAATCCCATATGGAAGATTCTTGGACCTCTACTTCTGGATATAAACAATTTATCACAAATTACGATCCATAGGCGCGCGCATAAGGTCAGGTTAATATGTTTAGTAAATCCTTATTCATCACTTCTGTTTCCACGTTTCTGTCTCCTTAATTTTCTTCTTCAAACGCTTTTCCTTCATTTCTTTTTTGGTATGGGGCTTTGGTCTTAAATCTCCCGCTAACTGACGATTTTTTTTTGACTTACCCTTACTTTCACTCATCCTTCCACTACCTCCATCCTATTGTACAAACTTTTTGACGTTCGAACGCTGTTTCCTCTTCCAATCAGATTGGAGAGACAACTTATTTTTTAGATTTTTTGAACGCTTGTCTTTTTTTTCTTTTTTCTTTCCCATGTTTAACCTTCCACCTTTTTTATCAAGCTTAATAACGTCTCTGGCTATAAAAAAATGTTAAAGGCTTCAAGGGTGTAAGCAGCAAATATCCAGAGTTTAATAAACATTTAAAAAAGGGTGTTAGGTGGGATTGCTTAGGATACTCAATAACAAGGGATTTACTGATCCACCACTAGGGGAGGATAAAGGTTAAGTGAGAGTAGCTTGGCAATGCGCGCGCGAACAGAGAGATAAACTTGAGGATTAATTGGTTTATACTTAGCTCGGGAAGACTACAGAAACAACCAACCATTACAGGCTGGCCAACCGCTGACTTAAACCAGCTAGGTGAGAGTTGGTTTGATGTCGAAGAAGCAACACCTGAGGAACTCCGCAGTTTTCTCGCACCCCTAGATCTTCACCCTGTAATGATGAATCGTTGCCTAGACTCGGCAAACATGCCTGGCGTAATATCTCATGATCGAGCCGTTCTACTAGAGTTTCCCTCAGCCCTCAATCTGGATGCTTTGGATCCATCCTACCTTACAATAGTACTGAGGGATCCAGTGTTAGTGACTATTAGAGCCGGTCCCATGCCCGCTATAACCGAGCTAATAAATGATATAGCAGCAGAGAAAACACCCAATTTGAGTCATTTGATTCAGATCGTTTACTTGATCCTCGATGATCTGACGGATCTGAGTGTTCAGGCAGAAACCGAAGTCCGCGACAAGACACTGATTGTTGCCACAGCTTTGGCAGACAATCCGGACAACGTAAACGCTCACGATCTTACGAATTTACGTTGGCAGGTTGATAAACTGATTTCTTTGATCGAGAACCAGCTCTACTGCGTCACCGGCCTCAATTCCTCTGATAATGAGGCCTTGCAAGAACCTCATCGCAAGGCGTATCTCCAAGATTTAGTATCAGAGCTTGAGATTGCTCAAAGAGGAATCCATCGATTGGAAACCCGTGTGAACGGGTTATATGACTCCTATCAGACGGTTGGTAGCTTTCGCGTGGAAAAACGGCTGCGAATATTGACGATTGTCTCGGCTATTACATTGCCTTTCAGTCTTATTGCAGGTCTGTTAGGGATGAATGTGGGCGGTTTGCCAGCAACGCAAGATCCTCAGGGGTTTATAATCGTTAAAGTTTTAATGTCTACTATCGGCGCGGTTGAGTTAGGGTATTTTAAACGGAGAAGATGGCTTGATTAATGTTCCAATAAAGAAGAGTAGTTAGTACGCGTACTTAATTTTCTGCGATCCGCTGTTCTAAAGGCCAACTCATGCTTGGATCTATAGTAAGGTTAACCAACACACGGACGTGGTGTATCCGATTCTTGAGAATATATAAGCATGTGAAGGGTTTATCTTCAAGGATTTTTATGAATTAAATGCTAAAGGAATTCCATACTCCCTTAGCCTCCGTTGTAGGGGCCGAAAGGCCCCGAATCTTCTCCTCGTACCGTATTGTTAACTTGCACACCTTGATGTGCGCGCGTAGGGGAATATGGGTGTTTTAGGTTGACAAGAGGGATAACAAATACTAATAGAGTAATTTTAAACGGATACCGCCCTAATTAGCCATAAAAATAGACCTGAACCCTTTTGGGTTCAAGTCCAGCCTGGCCCACCAACATTACGGTTCAGCGCGCGATTAATAGAGACTACTGCGGTGTCAAGCGCACGCTAACTGCTTATCTGATATACGTGCGGCCTAGAAGTAAGCGTCACGTCATCATCTGTAATTAAACAAGTATCCTGACTCCCTCGTACGTGATACCTTTAGAGTTAAAGCTCCTTGACTCGCCGCCCACAAGAACGCACCGGTAAGCTGTCTAGAGGGTTTAATAGGTCGCATTCCGAAGATAAGAACAGGCGAATTATATGTCTTTTTGTTCAAACTGCGGTAAAGAATTGGACGCTGAATCGAATTTCTGCCAAAAGTGTGGCATGAGAACGGAGAAAGGCGTAAAAGAGGGTGTGGCTATACCCTGGGCTTCGGACCCACATTGGAGACAGGAGATGGACGTTGCCCTGCAGAAGGCTTCGAAAGCCATCGACGAAGGCGTCAAGATAGTGAGGGAGACCTTCCGAGATGTAGCGGGTGAGGTGGAAAAGGGCGTGAAGCAGGCTCGTACGAGTGTGCCCGTCACTTGTCAGAACTGCGGTCAGGAAAATACTAAATTCGCAAAGTTCTGCACCAAGTGTGGCAAGGAACTCTAGGTTCGTTATCTCCTATGCACCTTATCGACGTCACATAGAACGACTAGGGTGTTTACCATCACTATCATGTGGGTCTTAGCCTCTTCTTTGGTCGATTCAGCGGGGAACCTTAATACCCCCTTTCTCGCGTTTTAGTAATCACAATCTGTTTCGCGAGCGCTATATCCCCAGTTTAATTAAACTAGATTTTAAAGGACCAGAAAAGCGCTCACGCGTGATGCGTGATGACTCTTGGAGATGTTAATATTTTTTTATTCAAGCATCGTCCGCGCGCGCGAGGGGTTTGATCTCTATTTCGTTAACAAAGATAAGGTATATTGACGCCCTAGCATATAACTGAGTCATTTTTCGCCTGTACGATCGTCGTATTGGCAATTATTTCATTCACATTTCGCACAAGAGAAATACGCACATTATCATTAACGCTGGGAACGTTCCGCAGCCTCGAACTCCTTTGAGAGCCTCTCAACAAGCTCCCTCTCCTTAGGAGATAGCTTTTCAGGAATTCTAACGCTGATATGAACGAGCTCGTCACCTTTCCCTAGAGAACTGCTCATTCCTTCCCCCCTCAGTCGCAGATTGGTGCCCCCTTGTGTCCCAGGAGGAACTCGAACTATCCTCTCACTCGTCAACGTTGGAACTTTTATCTCGGCTCCCAAAGTCGCCTGGGCAAAATTGATAGTTGCCTCATATACGAGGTCCACTCCCCTCCTGGTAAGGTATGGGTGAGGTTTTATCCTAATCGTCACGTAAAAGTCTCCAGGTGGGCCGCCATACTGTCCGTCATCGCCCTGTCCTCTTAGGACTAGGTGGTCGCCGTTATCGATTCCGGGTGGCACTTTAACTTGAAGTTTTACGCGTCTTTCCTCAAGTCCATTCCCCCCACAGTGCTTACATGGCTTCCCGGGAACCTCTCCTCTGCCATTACACCGATCACATGGAACGACAACATGCCCTAAGCCTGCTTCAGCTTCGTACTCAACCCTCCCCGCTCCCTTACACTTGGGACAAGTCACCGAACGACCACCCGGTTCGACACCCGACCCCCCACACTTGCTGCATCCCTTTAACCTAGGCAGGGTGACCTCTAACTCAGTACCGGAAGCTGCTTGCTCTAACGTGATCTCCACCTGGGCATCCAAGTCGCGACCACGGGTAGCCTCGGAATGTTCCTGCTGAGTGAAACCCCCGCTGAAAATTCGAGCAAAGATATCTTCAACGTTGAAGCCGAACTCTGAAAAAGTATCTCGGAACGTTCCACGGTTGAAGATATCCTCCTGCTTATACTGCTCCTTAATCCCTTCGAAGCCTCGGGCATCATACTGCCGCCTCTTCTCGGGGTCAGATAGAATGGCGTACGCCTCCGATGCCTCCTTGAATTTCTCCTCGGCATTAGGCATCTTGTTCCTATCAGGGTGATATTTGAAGGCGAGTTTACGGAATGCGCGTTTTATCTCATCTTGGGACGCCTCAGGTCCCACACCTAAGACATCATAATAGTCCAATTTATTCGCCAAGGTCCACCCCGCCTAGAACTAACAACACCGTTGGCTACGGAAGAATGTTACTTCCTCTCTTCGTCTACAACCTTGTACTCTGCATCTACGGTTTTCTTTCCCTGCTGACCTTCTTCAGGCTGTGAAGCTTCCTGGCTAGCTTGTTGCTGCGGGGCTCTTTGAGCTGCCGCTTGCTGGTAGACTGCCGCGCCCGCCTCTTGAACCAACCTCCTAAGCTCCTCGACCTTTGCACTGATCTCAGCTAGACCTCCGGTCTTCGCTGCATCTTTCAGCGATTGGAGGGCTTCCTGAACCTTGTGTTTTAACTCCTCCGAAATCTTGTCGCCGATTTCGTTGAGCGTCTTTTCACTAGTGTAGATGAGTGAGTCAGCGGTGTTTCGCATCTCTGCCTCCTCTTTAGCGCGTTTGTCCTGCTCGCCGAACTGTTCTGCTTCTCGTACCATTCTACTCTTCTCGGTGGGGCTAAGCTTTGTAGAAGCCGTTATCTTGATTCCCATTTGTTTGCTAGTACCCAAGTCCTTCGCAGTAACGTTGAGAACACCATCCGCATTGATGTCGAACGTCACTTCAACCTGTGGTACGCCTCGAGGTGCAGGGGGGATCCCTGTGAGGTCGAATTGGCCGAGGCTGATATCGTCTCTAGCCATAGAGCGCTCCCCTTGTAGCACGTGAATAGTGACAGCTGGCTGAAAATCAGCGGCAGTCGAGAAGTTCTGACTCTGCTTGACAGGTATCGTCGTGTTTCGCTCGATGATCTTGGTGAAGACGCCACCCAGGGTTTCAACCCCGAGGGAGAGGGGTGTAACGTCGAGAAGAACTATATCCGAGATCTCCCCTGTGAGTATGGCTCCCTGAATAGCGGCGCCTATAGCGACACATTCCATCGGATCAATGCCTCGCTCAGGCTTCTTTCCGATGATATCCTCGATAAACTGCTGAACGAGGGGCATCTTTGTTTGCCCGCCGATGAGGATGACTTTGTCGATTTGAGCTGGTGTCAACTTAGCGTCGGAGAGGGTTTTCAAGATAGGTTCCCTAATCCTCTCCACTATAGGCCTCGTCAGTTGCTCAAGTTTCGCTCTCGTTAATGTGATTTGAAGGTTCTTCGGGCCCGTAGGATCTGTGGTGATGTATGGGAGATTTATTTCGGTGGTTAATAGATTAGTAAGTTCTATTTTGGCTTGTTCAGCCGCATCCTTTAATCGAACTATCGCCTTCATATCTCCCTTGAGGTCTATTCCAGTTTCGCGCTTGAATTCGGAGATGGTATAATCCATGATTGCTTGGTCTAGGTCTGTTCCACCCGTCTTAGTGTCTCCGCTAGTGGCTAGCACCTCGAAGACGCCTCCACCGAATTCCATCACAGTCGTGTCGTTAGTGCCACCACCAAAACTGAAGACTAGAATTTTCAATTCTTGGCCAGCCTTATCCAAACCATAAGCGAGTGCTGCTGCAGTAGGCTCATTAATGATTCTTGTTACTTTTAGTCCCGCAATCTCACCAGCATCTATCGTTGCTTGACGTTGATTGTCATTGAAATTTGCGGGGACTGTTATTACAGCCTTGGTTATTTTCTGGCTGAGATAGGTCTCGGCGTCGCGGAGTATTTTCTGCAGTATGAATGCTGAGATCTGTTGTGGCGTGTACTCCTTCCCATATATCTTGACCTTATAATCGGTCCCCATTCGACGTTTGATTTCCCGTACCGTCCCTTCGGGGTTAGTGATGGCCTGCCTTCTCGCTGGTTCACCTACGAGCAGTTGTCCGTCTTTTGTAATGGCAAAGACGGAGGGGAACATTTTTCCAGCTACCGTTGGTCCCTCAGCGCTTGGAATTATAGTTGGTTTACCTTGTAGAAGTATAGCTGCGGCCGAATTTGTAGTGCCTAGGTCAATTCCTAATGTTCTTTCTCTCTTTTCGTTACTCATTTTTCATTCACTTTGTCTTAAAGAATCTGAATAAAGATAGGTAACTGTAAGGGATAAAGGTTATATCGCGTGCAGATGAGACTGCAAGACAGTTCTATAATTCACAAAAGGTGGGTTCGAATGATTCTCTATTTCTTTCTAGTTAGAGAGAGAACAGTCACGACTAGGAAGGCTAAACCGGCGTAGAGCTCATTACCAGTGAAATACCACACGACCCCAGCTACTAACGCTGCGGGGAGAAGGAAGAGCAGAGCCCCGACCACCATGATGATTATTAAACCGATCAAAACGAGGACACCAGCCGCTATTAATGTCATTACGCCGATGCCGACCTGGCTTAGAAGCAGTGAAGACAAAATGGTTAAGCAAAAATCAAGCGACATCAAGTCCTCACCATCGCATTGACTGTTTTCATAATCGATTCAACGTGCACACACGATGTGAGATGCTTGAGGGACTCTTGGGGAAGTTAATATCCTTCTATTAAAGTATTGTCCCCGTGTGAGGTATGCGAGGCGAGCAGACTTGGATATCTTCTCAAACGTAAATAAGGGTCTTCAAGATCAAGCCCAAGTTGCAGCAGCTAGCTTCTATATTCAATATATTATAGTCTCTATCATCGAAAGACTCGCAAGCGAAGAGCATCTCGACTCCGAGCATGAAGTAAAGAATATGATTAGGCGGCGGGAACGTCTGAGAGACCACGCCGATGATCCTCGATTTAGGAAGAAGCTGAATAGCGTAATTCACTACCCTGGGGTGCGCTTCGCTCTCACAAAATTTAGGGTTCACCTTGAAGCCTCCGATGAGAAGATAAGGAACTCCGTGCCGTGGTGGATGAATCGGTTAAGGGAGACTAATCTAAGCCTGTATAATGCAATCGATGGGGAATCTGAGGGTAGAATCTGGTTTGGTGAAATCTTGCTTGACCTGGTTGCCCAGCTTCGAGAATACCTGTAGTTTCTTTCTAGTCTATTACTCTGGAGGTTTGATCTCTACGTATTTTACTATTTGGTTGCATCTTACCGCTAGGTTTCCCCCTCGTTCAGGGTTGGGATGAAAGGTGTATACGCAGTTCCCAGCCTCATCCATGTGTAACTCGGAGAAGGCTGTGATCTTGATTGATACGCTTGAGGTTCCTTGGAGGACTGTTCCGTTCATTTTGACACTGTAAGCTCCCTTAGGTACATCTCTTAGAGTGTATTGTGCCACGCCGTTTACGACCTCAACTTTCTTGTAGATCCATAATAGAAATTTAGCGGCTAAATTCATTGTTGACACGCTTTTTGCCTCGATAAATAGTCTGTTTTTCGGCCAAGGTACCTGGACCTTGTTGATCTGCACGATAAATGTGTTGTCTACGACTGGTACCGTTTGCTCATAGTTTATCTCAACCGGGACCCTCTCACCACATGCTCCCTTGATTTTTATTTTGATCTGGTCCCCCGGTTTTGGGTTTGGAGGTATGATTTCTATTTCATG